>DATDQL010000166.1:0-5974 GCA_035292305.1 Thermoplasmatota archaeon | reverse complement strand
AACGGCGTCTCGAGCTCAAAGATGGCCCGCGCGAGCGGGTCGATGTTCTCGTTCGTCACCGTCTGCGAGACCGCGTACGGGTCCTGCCGCAGCACGTCGTCCTGCGTCGGCGGGTGCGTCCAGAGGATGTACCGGGTGTCGGTCGTCCCGAACGCAGAAGGTTGGAGGATGCGCTGCAGGTACAGCACGTTCGTCGTCTTCACGTCCGTGTAGACGATCTGGGGGCGGAACGACACGCGCTGCACCTCGGCCTCTGCCGTGGGCAGGGGCACGATGGGCAGCAGCATGGTGAAGGCGAGCACGAGCGCGAGGGACCGGACACGGTTCATGGAGACTCACCCGGCACTCCGGGACGGCAACCCGGCGGGCAGCGAGAGGGATGCGGAATAAGGGTTCCGGGGAGAACGGCGCACGGTCGGCGCATCATGCGCGGCGCCTCCTCGAAATTCCGACGCTCGCGGCCGCGAACGCGGCGAGCGCGGCGAGGGTCGAGACCGACGGGATCTGGAAGATGCCGTCGTCGGGGACGAAATCCGGACGCTTCGGCGCGAGCTCCGGATTCAGGTTCGCGATGAGGGTGAGGTTCTCCGCGGCGACGGGCTTGTACCGGTTGCCCGGGAGCTTCTCGATCGTCTTCACCTCGACGAAGAGCGTGATGCGGTCGGTCGCGGTGCCGACGCCGGGCGCGAAGATGCGAAGCGGGATCGTGCGCGTCGCTCCTGCCGTGAGGTTGAACTGCGACACGTCGACGTCGACGTTCCAGCCCGCGCCCTTCTGCGAGAGAGTCTCGTACGCGATCTCGTACGCGGTGCGGACCGAGCCAGTGTTGACCACCGAGAGGTTGAACCACGCGCTCTGCGTCGGGCCGACGAACTTCACGCGCGAGGGCGTGTCGAGGTGCACGCCGAGGTTCGGCGAGAGCACGTAGTTCACGGCCTGGACCGCGGAGCCGACGTCCGACTGTGCGACGAACGTGATCCGGTTCGTCGTGCCGTTCGCCGCCGACGGGGGGGGCGTGACGCGCACCTGGACAGAGCTCGTCGCGCCGCCGGGCACGGACACGGTCGAGGGATCGACGTCGAGCGTCCACGGCGCGCCGGCGCTCTGCGCCTGGGTGACCCGCACCGTCGCCTCGACGCGCACGTTGCCGGAGTTCCGCACCACGAAGACGGCGGTGTCGCTGCCGCCGCGAGGCAGGATGCGGTCCCCGGCAAGGCCTTGCAGCGATACGAGGAAGCCTCCGCGCGAGGCCACGTCGATGTCGAGCGAGAGGTTGACCGAGCCTCCGCCGAGGAGAGAGCGCGCGGTCGCCTGGAACCGGTGCGTCCCGGGCGGGAGACCGGAGGGCATCGCCTCGATACCGACCTGCACCGTGCCGCCCGGCGGCATGTCGATGCGCGTGCGGTTGGCGCTGAAGACGACGCCCGGCGACTCCGGGAGGGTGATCTCGATCGTGTCGAAGGCGCTGCCGTTGGAGACGACGACCGTCGGGAAGCGTACGATGCCGTCCCCGTCGGGTGCGCGCGGCGCGACCGTGTCCACGACGCCCTGCGGCGTCACGTGGCGGAAGAACGCGGCGCGGGAGAACGTGTACGCCTCGGCGACCGCGCCTCGCAGGAGCACGAGACGCCGCGCGTCGTCGTCCATGCCGCCGTCGTTGAACGGACCCGTCAGGACCCACAGCTGCTGGTTGCGTTCGGCGAGGTAGCCGTACGCGTCGGTGCTCACGACGAGGACGTACGTGCCGTCCGCGGTGACGTCGACGGTCCGCACGGGCGACGCGAGCGTGGCGTTGTAGCTCTGACGGTAGCCGCCGCTGTCGAGCACGAGGACGGCAAAGCCCTTGTCGCCGCCGACGACGGCGGTCGACCCTCCGCGCGCGAAGACGACGTCGTTGATCGCGCCGAGTCCGAGGTCCACCGAGGTGACGGGCGAGCCGAGGTCCGTGCCGGAGGGCCGGAAGAGAGTGAGCCGCCCGTCCTCGGTGCCTGCGAGCACCTGCGAACCGTCGCGGGTGATCGCGACACTGCGGACCGGCTCCGATTCGAAGCGGTGGGACGCGCGGGAACCGCTCGACAATGCGAGGACGTCGACGTACGCGATCTCGGTGGCGCCGTCCGCGCCGAGCGTCGCGCCGCCGTAGGCCGCGCGGGAGCCGTCCTCCGAGACCGCGAGGTCGACGACGCTGCCGGTCGCGAAGAGCGAGAAACGGTCGGCGCCGGCGCCCGTGAACGCGCGCACGGTCGACTTGCCGTCCCCGCCGAGCTCCCCGCTCACGACGGCGCCACCGTCGCCGGAGACCGTGACGACTTGCACGGCTCCCGGGAGCTTCTTCGCCCACTTCGGGGTCATGGCCGGAGGCGGCGCGGTGGGACCGGGGACCTGAGACGGCGTGAGCGGCGCGTCCGTGTCGTAGTACTGGAGGTTGCGGAACGTCGGCGGCGCGTTCGGTCCGGGCGCCTCGCGCTGCCCGGACACGATGGCGCCGCCGTCGCGCGAGACCGCGACCATGTGCTTCCCGGGCGCGCGGCCCGTGTACGTGTTCGTCCAGAGCGCTGTCCCGTTGGCTGTCAGGTTGATGGCGACGACGTCGGCCGTCACGGGCGTTGTCGGCGGGTCAACGACCGCGAGCGAGAGTGCGGCGATGGGCGCGGCGTCGGCGACGGCGAGGTCCGTCGTCGGCGCGGGGGCGGTGACGTCGCCGGCCTTCTGCGGCGGCGCGGCGGAGACCACCGGCACGACGAGGACCGCGAGAGCGAGGACGAGGGCGCGACGCATCGAGCTACCTCCCACGACGGCCGGCGGCCGTGCGCGCCGCCGCGGCGGCGAACGCGACGGCGAGGACTGCGCCGATCCACGCCGGCGCCGGGGAGCCGTTGTCCGAGGGAGGAGCCGCGGCCGCCGTGACGGTCACGCTCTGCGGCGTGCCGCCGAGCGAGGTCGCGCGCACGGTGATCGTGACGTCCGGCGGGTTCGCGACGGCGGCGCGCACGCTCAGCGTCGCGGTCCGCACGCCGCCGCGCGGGAGCTGCACTTCGGCAGGGTCGACGGAGACGCGCCAGTCGAGCGCAGCGGTCGCCGGGAGCGTGCTCGTGTCGAGCCGCACGGTGTCCTCCGTGTTGCCGCGGTTCTCGACTCGGATCTTCACGACGGCCGTGTCGCGCGGCGCGACCTGGACGTTGCTCGCGTCGGCCGTGAGCGAGATCTGGTACTCGGGGTTCACGCACGCGACGATGGGGAGCGACGCTCCGCGGCCCTCGTTCGTGACCGCGGCGAAGGTGATCTTGTTGCACGTGCCGTCCGCGGCGTCGCGCGGCGCGACGATCGTCGCCGTGATGCTCGTGTCGCGGCCCTCGGACAGGTTGACCTCGGACTCGGGGTGCGTGACGGTCCACGTCGGCGGTTGGCTCGGCTGCTGCGAGACCGTGACGTTGAGCCGCGAGTACGAGTTGCCCTTGTTGATGATCTTGAACACGAAGGGGACCTCTTCGCCCTGATTCAACGAGAGCGTGCTCCCCTGGTCCGACACGAGCTGCAGGTCGACGACGCGCGCGAGCGTGATGTTGAAGAACTCGCGTCCGACGACCTTCTTCAGCCCCTGCGAGTAGACCTCGACGTAGGCGAGGTGGCGCGCGGGCCGCTCGATCGCGGGGGGCTGGAGCGTGAACTCGACGCGGGACGACGCGTCCGGGGCGAGGAGCCGGGACGCGCGGTCGGCGCCCGTGCCGGCGACGTCGACGGTCCAGCTCGCGCTCGGCTTGAACACGGAGATCGTGTAGTTGTCCTGGAGACTGCCCGCGTTCGTGATCGTGAACGCGTACGGGAGCAGCTCGTTCGGGCGGGCGTTGCGCTCGCGGACGAGTCCGTCGAGCGTCACCTCGCTCGTCTGTTGCCACGCGTAGAAGCGAGTGTCGGACGCCGCGAACACGCGGTTGCCGTCGGCGCTCACCGCGACGCCCTTCGCTTCGTCGAGGAGGAGGAGGCTCCACGACGGCGTGCTGCGCACGCGCGTGTAGCCGTACACCATCGAGCCGCCGCCTGCGACGAAGGTCGACCCGTCCCGGCTCGCGTCGACGTCGGTGAACGCGACCTCGGAGGTGTGCGTGTACTTCTCGACGCTCACCGGGCCCGACGGGCCGACGCTCGCCTCGAAGAGGCCGAACTCCTTCGCGCCGGTGACGGCGGCGAACGAGCGCCCGTCGCCGGAGACCGCGACGCCGGTGACGGCACCTGCGAGCTTGTTGGAGGCGTACGCTTCGAAGGCGGACCTCGATGTCGTCACGAAGTAGTAGACCTCGCCGCTCGCGAGGCCGGCGACGACGACGCCGCCGTCGTCGCTCACGTCGAGCGCGCGCACGGGGCTCGAGACGCGGACGACCCACGTCGCGTCGGCGTCGGGACGCGAGTCGATCTTCGTGTACCAGTAGATCGCCTCGTCCGTGCCGACGGCGAGCCGCGGCATGTCCTTCGCGAGCGCCATCGCGTTCACGCGGGCCGTGCCGCCCGAGGTCGTCGGGTTGAACGTCTGGTTCCAGCGGTCGGCGCCGATGCTCGTGCAGCAGCCGTACACGGCGACGTAGCCGCGCGTGAGGTCGCCGCCCGCGACCGCGAGACGCGTGTTGTCCTTCGTGATCGCCGCGAGGTACACGTTGTAGTCGCCCGGGATGTGCCGTTCCGCGCCGGTCGCGGGCCCGGTCTGTCCGGCCCGGAAGACCGCGAACACCGGGCCGGGGCCGGCCTTCACGACGTAGAGCGCCCCGTAGACGGAGGTCGCCGCGATCTCGTCGCCGATGGGGGTGACCGCGATCCCGGCGCCGAGCGCCTCCGCCGTCGCGGGTCGCGCCGCGGAGGTCTGCGTCGAGCCCTGCGCGGGCGTCGCGGTCCCACGGGAGATGTCGTAGCCGGCGAGGTCGGGTTTGCACGCGACGAGCGTGGAGCCGAGCGCCTGCGTCCCGCACGCCGCGTTCGCGTCGGGGCGCAAGGCGACGTACGCGAGGCGGCCGCCGGGGTCGACGGCGAGCGCCATCGCCTCCTGCGCGGACGGGTAGGCGACGGCGTTCAGGTTCGTGATCGCCTTCGGCGGCCGCGCTCCGACCGTGGGTACGAGGAGCAGCAGCGTGATCGACAGAAGGACGAGGAGCGTGCGAGGGTTCGGCATCACGGATCCTCTGGTGTGCCCTGCCGACGGAGGTCGGCAGAAGCCGAAGGTCGGCCAGGAATCCCTGGGGGGTTATTCAAGGGTTCCGGATTCGACAGGAGGCGCCGAGCCCCGAGGAACGCGCATAAGCGTTCCGGTCTCGACACGCAATCACAGCGGTTTTTCGATGGGGAGGAGCGCGCCGCGTCGCGCAGGTCGACGCGCGCCGACACGCGGGCGCCGAGGAGCGCGACGACGACACCTTTCGAAGCGCGGGCACGCAAGCGCTCCGCCTCGCGTCAGCGCCCGCCGAGCACGGCCTGCAATTCCTGCTGGAGCGCGGTCATGCGCTCGCGCAGCCGCGCTTCGTTCTTCTTCGCGGACTGGAGGCGTACCTCCATCGTCTCCTTCTCGTCCTCGAGGCCCTTCTTCAGCACGTCGCGGTCCTTCACCTCGACGAGGAGGCTCCCGGAAGCACGGTAGATCGCCGCGTCCGCGGGCGTGGACGAGAGCGCGCCGAGCGTGCTCTCGAGCTCCCGCGCCGCGGCCTCGAGCTGCGAGCGCTGCACGGCGACCGCCTGCGTCTGGTCCCGCAGCTGCTGGAGCTGCATCAGTTGGTTCTGGACCTGGGGCGGGATGTCGGCGGCCATCAAAGCGGCGCACGCGACGGCGGTTGAAGAACCTTACGAGGGCTGGCGCTGGCGCTTGCGCTGGGGCAAGGGAGCGCGAGGGTCGAGGGCGAGGGAGGGCCAGCGTCGAGGGCAAGTGAGGGCGAGGGCGAGGGCAAGGAGGGCGAGGGCGAGGGAGCACGACACGCGCCGGCCGGGAAGGGGCGGC
>DATDQL010000165.1:0-5825 GCA_035292305.1 Thermoplasmatota archaeon | reverse complement strand
AAGCGACGACGACGTCCGGCCGCAGCTCCTTCAGACGGCGCGCGAGACGTCCCGTGCCCCCGAACGCGGCGGGCCAATGCCGGGGGTGCAGGAAGAGCGGCATCGTCTCGACGGGACAGGGAGCCGCGTCCGCGGCCCGCGCGTCCGGCATCGTGATCGCGTGCACGTCCCACCCGAGGGCGCCAAGATGCATCGCGAACGAGCGCCCTCGGACGCCGGCCGCGTTCGTCGGCTCGAAGTTGGGCCAGCAGAGCACGAGCTTCATGCGGCGAGCACCTCGGAATAGACCGCGTCGACCTGCCGCGCCACACGCGCCCAGTCGAACTCGCGCTCCACGAGCGCGCGCCCCGCGTCGCACACCGCGGGAGGCGCGTCCCACGCCGCCGCGAGGGCGTCGCGGAAGCTCGCCTCGTCGTCCGGCCGGAACAGGAAGCCGGTCTTCCGGTCCTGCAGGATGTCACGGGGACCGCCCGCGTCCGCCGCGACGACCGGCTTCCCGAGGCCCATCGCCTCGAGGAGCACGATCCCGAACGCCTCGTTGGACGACGGAAGAGCGAGCACGCGGCACGACGCCATCGCTCCAAGGAGCAGGTCGCGCGGCAGCTCGCCGAAGCACGTGACGTTCGGCGGCAGATCGCGCCCGAGGAGCGTGCGCGCGGCGCCCGAGGTCGCCCCACGACCGGCCATGAGGAAGCGCTTGTCCGGCATCGCGGCGGCCGCACGCAAGAACAGCTCCGGCCTCTTGTAGCGCAGGAACGCGGAAGCGAAGAGCACGAAATCGTCCTGGATCCGGAAGCGCCGACGGAACTCCTCCCCGTCCGCGGCGCGCAGCTCGTCCACGTCGACACCGTTCGGGATCCACCGTGCCCTGACCCCCGCCTCCTCGAGCGCCGGGATCGCCCACCGCGCGACCGTCACGACCGCGTCCGCGGCGCGGCACGCCTCGAACGTAACGTCCCGAAGCGCGCGCCACCGCGGCCAATCCGCCGACGCGAAGTCCTCCTCGAGGAAGAGCTGGTGCACCGTGTACACGAACCGCGCCCGCGGAGCCCGCGGCCGGAAGTACGCCTCGCGCCAATGCGGGTACGCGTGCAGGTGCAGCAGGTCCGCCGACGACGCCCGCCGCGCCGCCGCGAGGAGCGCAGGGTCTGGAAGACGCGCCTTCCGCGCCTCCGCCTTCCAGAGCCACCGCGACCACGCCGGGTGCCAGAGCGACCAAGGCGGCAGCCGGAACGAGCGAGGGTGGAACGACGAATGCCGCACGAGCTGCCGCACGTGGGTCGACACCCCCCCGAACGCGCCGAACGTCGGGCCGGTCCACACCTCCGGAGGCGCCACGGCCGAGCACCCTTCGCCGGGCTCATGAAACGCTCGGAACGAGCGCCGCCCTCAGACCATCCGGGACGGCCGCCGTGCCGCGCGTTCGCGACCGTCGCCGAGCACGGGCGAGGCCGACCGGTCCGACCGTCCTTGCCACGGCGGCCCGGCCGACCGTTCGGAGCGTACCAAGTAGCCCGTCCAGCCCATTCGTGGCCAATCGCACCGTCCTACGTTCCGTCTCCCCTCCCCGCGTCCGGTGCGGTCCCCCTCCTCGTCGGCAGGGGAAAGCGTTTTCACGAAGACCGGTGCTTGGCCGCTCGGGCACGCATGACGCTGAGGGTCTACGTGGTCGACAACGGAGGCCAGTGGACGCACCGGGAGTGGCGCGTCCTGACGTACCTCGGCGTCGACTCCAAGATCGTGCCCAACACGACACCCTACGACGACCTGCAGGACCTCGACGGCCTCGTGCTGTCCGGGGGCGCGCCGCGGGTCGGGCTGCAGGACACGCTCGGCCGCTGCGGGGACTTCCTCGACAAGGCGGCGTACCCCGTGCTCGGCATCTGCGCGGGGGAGCAGTTCATGGCGAGCCACTACGGCGGCAAGGTCGCTCCGGGGAAGGTCCCGGAGTTCGGGAAGACCGAGCTCATCCTCGACGACCCGACCGGGGGCACGATGCTCAAGGGCCTGCCGCCCAAGAGCATCGTTTGGGAGAGCCACAACGACGAGGTCGTCGTGGTCCCGGACGAATTCCGCGTGACCGCGCACAGCGCGAACTGCGCCGTGCAGGCGATGGAGCACAAGCACAAGCCGCGGTACGGTCTGCAGTTCCATCCGGAAGTCGAGCACACGGAGTACGGGGAGCAGATCTTCCGGAACTTCCTCGAGACTTGCCGGCGCTGAGCCGCCGCCACGCCAACGCTGCCAAGGGCGTCACGTCGGAGGGCGGTCTACGGAAACGCGCGATCGATGGTACGCGGAAACACGGCCGTGCCGCCGCTTCGCGTCGGCACGTCGCGCTTCCGCGGACTCAAGGATACGCCCTGTTGATCGTCCGCGGGAACGCAGCCGCGTCCTCGCTTCGCTCGGCCGCGGCGCGCTTCCCCGCACCTACGGGTATGCACGATTGATGGTGCGGGGAAACGGCGTCGTGTCCCGGATGTGCTCGCTCTTCGTGAGCCACGCGACGACGCGCTCCGTCCCGAGCCCGAACCCGCTGTGCGGCACGCTCCCGTAGCGGCGCAGGTCGAAGTACCACTCGTACGGCGCCATGTCGACGGGCATGCCGTCGCGCTCCATCTGCGCGGCGAGGCGGCTCTTCATGGACTCGAGGTCGAGTTCCCTTTCGCTCCCTCCGATGATCTCGCCGTAGCCTTCGGGTGCGATGAGGTCCGCGCACCCGACGGTGGCCTCGTCGATGCGCTTCATGTAGAACGCCTTGATGTCGGCGGGCCATTCCATGACGAACACGGGCTTGTCCTGGCCTTCGGCCAGCGCGCGCTCGTCGGGCGCGCCGAGGTCCTCGCCCCATTCGATGCGACCACGAGGCCGGCCCTTCGTGTCGCGTCCGCGGTCGTAGTCCTTCTTGCGGAGGGTGTCGATCGTCTCGTCGTACGTGAGACGCGGGAACGGCGTCGTGACCTTCTTGAGGTCCGCGGGCTCGCGGCCGAGCTCGACCAGTTCCGTCTCGGCGGTCTCCGCGACGCGGCGGGCGACGTGGGAAACGAGGCGCTCCTGGATCTCCATGTTCCCCTTGTAGTCGACCCACGCGGCCTCTTCTTCGAGGTGGCCGAACTCCGTGAGGTGCTTCCGCGTCCGCGACGGCTCGGCGCGGAACGACGGGGTGAGGCACCAGACCTTGTCGAGGCTGAAGATGAGCGCCTCCAGGTAGAACTGCGCGCTCTGCGAGAGGTAGGCTTCCTTGCCGAAGTAGTCGAACTTGAACAGGGTCGTGCCGCCCTCGCACGCGTTCGTCGTGATGACCGAGGGCGTCGTCTCCCAGAACGCGTTCTCGTCGAACCACGAGCGGAACGCGGCGAGGGTCTTCGCCTTCACCTTCATCATCGCGGTCATGCGGCGCGAGCGCAGCCACAGGTGGCGGCGGTCGAGGAGCACGTCCTCGCTCTCGGCCTCGACGGTGGATTCGTAGATGGGGAAGTCGTGCGAGGGGCCCACGAGCGTGAAGCCCGTCGCCTTGAGCTCGTGACCGCCTGGCGCGCGCTCGTCCTTCGCGACGTTTCCCCGTACGATCGCGCTCGCCTCGACCGCGGCCTGGGTGGCGCCCGCGAAGTCGGGCTCCGCGACAGCGCCTTTCTTCACAGTGCACTGGAGGACGCCCGTGCTGTCGCGCAGGACCGCGAACACGATCTTCCCGCTGCTGCGCACGCGCCACACCCAGCCGCGGACCTCGACCTCGGTGCCGTCGTGCCTCCCGGCGAGGACGTCGGCGACGCGCACCCACGGGATGGTCATGGCGGCGGCGAAGGGGCGACCCGTTCATGAAGCCTGTGGACCGCGGGCCTGCTAGGGTGCCCGTGGGCACACGGCGCCCTCGCCCGGCTCCGCACGGTGCCAGCCGCAACTGTATCCGCCAACGAGATAGGCCACGGCGAAGTCGGCCTCGTTGTCCGAGGCGTCGCGCTCGTACGGGCTGCCGGCGACCACGTACATCGCATGGTCGCCCGGGCTCGCGTCCTCGCGGAACGGCCGGAGGACCTCCACGACGACCGACTCGCCCGGCGCAATGGCCGACAGCGGCGCGCCGCCGCTCTGGCTCAGGATCGCCGTCGCGCCGGCGACGTAATCCCATCCGCCGATGAGTCCGACGGTCCCGGGCGACGACGCGACGAGGCCCTCGTTCCGTACGAGCGCACGCGCGTGCACGACATCGCCACGGCTCGCGGCACCCGTCGGGAGGGGACGCTCCGTCCAGAACTCCAGGAGCTCGACCGCGAGGTCTGGGGGCTCGACGATCTCGAGGCAGCACCGTGTCGCCGTGCCGAGGCCTGTCACGACGGAGACCTCGTGGACCCCGAGGGGGAGACCGCCGGGCTCGCGGAAGCTCACCCCGGCGGAATACCCAAGCGCGTCGGCGGCCCCGACGAGACGCACCGGAACGCCGTCGACGAGCACGGTGCCGTCCGAGGTCCAGTTCCGGACCTGCACCCAGAACTGCTGCGTCGGGAACCGCGCTCCGGCGGGCGCGAGCGACACGATCTCGGGGGGCGCGGAGGCGATCGCGTCCACCGCGAGCGCGTACGGACCGGCATGGTCGGTCTCCCATGTGTCCACGACGACGTAGTGAGGCCCGGCCGCGAGCTCGAAGAGCGCCTGGCCGTACCGCGCGAACGCGACCTCGGACGCGCCGTCTTCGCAGTCCGACCGGACGTACACAGAATAGTATCGCTCGGCGTCGACGTCGAAGCGCAAGCTCGAGGCCTCCGCGAGATGCAGCATCCACACGTGGTCGGGACCGTCCGTGTAGAATGGCCTGCTCGTGCGCGCGTTCGTCGCGGTCCGAAGGTCTCCGGACACGGGCACGCCGACCAGGATGTCGCCTTGCAAGCGGCAGGCGTCGAGGGGGGCCGGAGCGAGGACGCCGTCGGCTACGACCGCGGGCGTCAATGCGACGAGCACGCCGACGAAGAGGACCACGTCGCGCGACTGCAAGAGACTCCCCGTCGGCCGAGGGGCCGGGCGCGCTATGAACCTTCCCGCGACCGGCCGCGCCGGGAGGCGCCGTGGCCCCGCGACGGATATGCCGCCGGCACGCGTTCCGGCCCCATGCGTCGCGCCCCGCTCGTCGGCTCCGTCTTCTTCGCCCTCGTCGCCGCGAACGCCCTCTTCGGCGGCATGATCGCGGCTCCTCTCAGCGGCAACTTCGACGCGGGAGCCTTCTGGCTCGCCGCCTCGGCCGCGCTCTCCGGCGCGGTCGCGGCGTGGCTGCTCTACGAGAAGGCGCGCTCGGGCAGGCCGGCGTCGTAACGCCTTTATGTCCCAGGCATGGCGATCGCGCTCGTCGGGCTCCTGAGCGGCGCGCCGTTATGAGCTGGCTACGGTCGACCCGTCCCTGCGTCGCGCTGGAACCAGCCTTCGATGAGGTCGCGGACCTTCTCCTTCTGCTCAGCGTTCAGCATCGTGTCCCGCTCGAGCGCGCTCACGAAGTGCTCGCGTTCCCACCGCGTGATCTTGCCGTCCGCGAGCATCTCGCGCAGCGTCTGCACCATGCCGTAGGGCAGGAAGTGGAACCGCTCGTCGAGCGCGCTGAGGCGCACCTGCCCAGCGACCTCTTCGAGGCGGCCCTTCAGGACCGCGAACTGCGCCTCGTCGATCTTGCCGTCCACGAGGAGGCCGTTCGCGCGGGCTCGCCTCTCGGCGAGCGCGGCCTCGAAGGCGGGCGGGTCGTCCTTCGTGCGCTGGACGATGGCCTCGATCGCGGCGAGCTCGCGCTTCAGCCGGCCGCGGCGGCGCTCGAGCCGCGCGAGGCCGACGGCGCCGCCGATGGA
>DATDQL010000164.1:0-2680 GCA_035292305.1 Thermoplasmatota archaeon | reverse complement strand
CCACCGCCTCCTCTTCGAGCGCAACACGATCGTCGACCCGCTCGGGTTCGGCCTGCGCTACAACGACCGCAATCACGCGGGCGACGACCGGCAGGCGACCTCCGAGCAGGAACCCGCGCTCGAGCTGCCGCACTCACACGAGACCCACGTCGCGTTCCTGGAGAACACCGTGGACGGCGCGCCGTTCCTCGTCGAGATCTTCATGGCGAAGGACGAGCTGCACGGCCTCGGCCGCGGGGAGCTCCTCGTCGAGGGCAACCGCATCGTGAACGCGACCATGAAGGACGGCATCTTCCTCACGGCGGTCGGCGAGGCGGACGTGCGCCTCGTCGGGAACGTCGTGGAGAAGTCCCTCGCCCTCCTCGGCTCAGGCTCGGGCATCCGCCTCGTCGGGTTCGAGGACTCCACGATCGAGATCCTGGACAACCGCATCGACGGCTTCCGTCACGGCGTGTCGGCGCAGGCGTTCGACGGCGCGACGCGGTGGACGGTCGCGGGCAACCGGATCACCGGCGCCGAGCAGGACGTCTGGTGGGACGAGAGCGTCCCGAACGCGCCCGAGCAGGGAGATCGGGATGCGGACGACGAGCACGACCACGAGGCCGCCGCGTCCTCGGCCGAGCCCTTGTCCTCGCCCGCGCCGTCGTCCTCGCCCGAGCCCGACGTCATGAACCCTGTCCAAGAGGTTGAAGCACGGGGACGCTCCACGATAGGCCGATGACCGACACCCCCATCGGCAAGATCACGCACTTCTGGCCGAAGGCGGGCGCGGCCGCCGTCGAGTTGCAGGCCCCGCTCACCGTGGGCGATAGGATCCGCATCCGCGGGCACGGGCACGAGATCGTCCAGGAGGTCACCTCCCTCGAGGTCGGCCACCACAGGAAGAACGTCGTGGGTCCCGGCGAGGACGCCGCGGTCCACGTGGACGCGCGCGTGCACGAGGGCGACGAAGTGCTGCGCATCGAACCGGAAGTGCACTGGTCCGTGGCCTCGGGCTCGTTCTGAGCCGCTCCGCGGGAGCCGAGGCCGCCAAGGCCCAGGCTCCTCCTCGCGGTGCTGACCTTCGAGAGTCGCAACGCCGGCACGGAACGCGCCGATAAGGTCGCACGGAGAACACAGAGCGCAGAGGCCTCCCGGCCTCCGCGATCGTCTCTGTGTCCTCTGTGCTCACAGGTCGAGGCGAGTCGACGGCGCCGCCTTCGGGACCACACGGGTGTGGTCTGGGTACATGCTGCTGGGGTGCTGGCGGTTGCCCCGGCGGCGGCGCGCTTCAACGGATGGTCCGGTCGTCCCGGACGCCCGCGGTCCTCGCGAGAGGCTCTTCCTCCACGATGCGCAGGACCTCGTCGTCCTCGTGCACGGGCATGGTCACGCGGATCGCGACCTCTTGTCCTGGTGTCACGATCCGCCTCGGTTCCCGCTGCACCTGCAGCGAGGTCACAGACTGGACGAAGTCGTGGCCGTGTCCTCGTATGCGGACGCGGTCGCCTAGCTTCAGAGGCTGCGAGAGTTCGAGGCTCGCGGCCCCTGCCTTCGGCCAGAAATGCGTGACCCTGCCGATCGGCTCCTCGGCCATGAACCACGCTTCCGTGCGAGGGCCTCATGAGCGCGACCGGAAAGGCTCAAGGTGGGCTTCGCGGCAGCCTGCCACGTTCCGCGCCCTTCATGAGGGCCAGCGCACTTGAGCGGCACCGTGTCGCTCGAGGGCGCGGGTGCCGCCGCGGTGTTCGCGGGCATCTTCGCCATCGTGAACCCGCTCGGGGCCGTCCCCGCGTTCCTCTCGCTCACGGACGGGTACACTCCGCGCGAGAAGCGCCACGTCGTCGCGAAGGCGGTCCTCACGGGCGTCGCCGTGCTCGTCGTGTTCGGCCTCGCGGGCCGGGCGATCTTCGAGTTCTTCGACCTCACCGTCCCGGCGTTCCGCATCGCGGGCGGCGTGCTCATCTTCACCGTCGCGCTCGACATGTTGCACGGGCAAGCGCCGCGCACGAAGCAGACCGAGGCGGAGATCCAGGACGCCGTCGAGCGCGAGAGCGTCGGGATCACGCCGCTCGGCATCCCCCTCCTTAGCGGTCCCGGCAGCATCACGACGGTCATGATCCTCGTCGCGGGCGCCGACGGTCCGCGCGACTTCGCGCTCATCTACGGGAGCGTGCTGCTCACGTTCGCCGTCGCGTTCGTCGTCCTCGTCGGCGCGGACCGCGTCTTCCGGCGCCTCGGCCGCAGCGGCCTCGCCGTCCTGTCGCGTCTCATGGGCATCCTCCTCGCCGCCATCGCGGTGGAGTTCGTCCTCCGGGGCCTCCAGGAAGCGGTGCCCGGTCTCTTCGCCGCCCCGGCGTGACCGCCGGGAGGGAAGGCATTATGGCCTCGGCCGCAAGCTCCGGGCTCGATGCGCCACTCGGCCCCGTACATCGGGCTCGCGGTCGCGGGCATCGGGACCCTCGCCTACGCGGCCGTGCAGTTGAGGACGAGCGGCGTCGGCGCCCTCTTCGACATCCTCCAGGGCGGCGGCCTCCTCCTCGCGGCCGTCGGCTGGGTGTTCGCGGCGGCGGGGCGCGGCCGCGGCCTCCTCGTGGGGGGCCTGTCCATGGGCGTCTTCTCCGCGGTGCGGAGTCTCCCGCAACTCTTCCAGGGCGACACCACGCGCACGATGCTCGCGGGGACGAGCGGCGCGCTCGGC
>DATDQL010000163.1:0-2676 GCA_035292305.1 Thermoplasmatota archaeon | reverse complement strand
CGTCCGTTCCGCGATCAACGTCTACCTCGAGGGCATGATGCGGGAGGAGAACGTCCGCTTCCGTCCGACCCGCATCGAATTCGAGCTCCACCCCCCCCGCGACCGCGCCCGCGGCAACCCCCTCGTGACGTACCCCGCGCTCGAGAAGACGCAAGGCGACTTCCACCTCAAGACCGAACAAGGCTCCATCCTAGGCGGCGAGGTCGTCGGCGTGGTCGGCCCGAACGCCACCGGCAAGACGACGTTCGTGAAGATGCTCGCCGGCGTCGAGAAGCCGACCCGCGGCGAGGTCGAGACGACCGTCCGCGTCGCCTACAAGCCGCAGTACCTGAGATCCGACAGCGACAAGACCGTCCAGGAACTGTTCTGGATCGAGGTCGGCGCCGGGTTCGACACCTCCTACTTCCAGAACGAGGTCGCGCGCCCGCTCGACCTCAAACGCCTCGAGCACAAGGTCGTCTCGCAGCTCTCCGGAGGCGAACTGCAACGCGTCGCGCTCGCCCTCTGTCTCGCCAAGGACGCCGACCTCTACCTCATCGACGAGCCGAGTGCCTACCTCGACGTCGACCAACGCATGGTCGCCGCGAAGACCATCCGCCGCGCCATGGAGAACCGCGGCCGCACCGCCCTCGTCATCGACCACGACATGTACTTCATCGACATCATCAGCGACTCCCTCATGGTGTTCGGCGGTACACCCGGCGAAGCCGGGCACTCGAGCGGCCCCTTCGACCTGCGCCGAGGCATGAACGTGTTCCTCGCCCACCTCGGCATCACCTTCCGCCGCGACAAGGACACCCTCCGCCCTCGAGTCAACAAGGAAGGCTCCCGGCTCGACCGTGAACAGAAGGCCGCCGGCGAATACTACTACATGAGCGCGGACTGAGTCGACGGCCGCCGCGCGCGAGGATCGCCGCCCGGACGTCGGCGAGAGCCTCCCCGTGCGAGCGCGATGTACGGAGCCGGGGTCCGATGCTGGCCTGCGACGCGTCATCGCCGCGCGCCGCGGTCTCGTTGCCGCTCGCGTTCGTGGCGGGCTCTCCCGCCGGGTCCTCGTGAGCGGTGTCGTTCCCGACGGGTTGTGGCGGAGTCTCGTCGGGTTCCGTTGCGTTCGGGCTCTGCGGGAAGTCCGTGATGCTGGCCTTGCCGCACGGGAACTCGAAGTCGGCGCCGTAAGGCATGGCGTCCCCGCGCCCCGTCGAGGGCTGCGTGAAGGGGAACTGGGCCTCGCGCGTCCACGCGGTCGTGCTCGTGAGGATCGCCCCCCTCGGCGGCGCCTGCAGGCTCGAACGCGGGACCACCCACCAGACGATGTCCGTGTCCGGGTCCATCGAACCCTCGACCGTCGCCCGCGTGGTCACCCCGCGGCTCGAATAGACCTGGAGCTCGAACCGCGGGGCGCTCTCGATGCCCGGGCGGACGGGGGTGAAAGTCGCGACCACGTGGAGGCCGTAGACCGTCGTCCCGGAGGGTTGCCCCCATCGGGCGTCGGCGACGGGCCACGTCGGCCAGAACGCGACAGCGTACGCCGTGTAGGCCGTCGATTCTGTGCGCGCCGGGATATCACGGACCTTCGCGCCGACGTAGAGGTTGTTCGCATCGGCGTCGAACCATGCGGACTCGATGTCGGTGGTCGGGTCCGGATCGTGGAACGGCCCCCACGGCGCGTCCTGGACCTGGGGCTCAGCGGGCGGCGCGGTCGGCGCGACGCGCGGCGTCGTGCTGAGGTTCACGACGCGTGTCGTCGTCCCCGTCGCGCCGACGTTGTCGCGGACCGTGAGGCGCACCGTGTACGTGCCCGGGCTCGTGAAGACGTGCTCGACGAGCGAGCCCGTCGCGGTCTTCCCGTCGCCGAAGTCCCACGTGTACGCCGCGATGGTGCCGTCGGGGTCGGTGCTCGCGGCCCCGTCGAACGCGCACGCGAGGTCGACGCAACAGCACTTGATCACCGCGACAGGGTTCTGCGTCAGGAGGACGCGGACGAGGAGCGTGTCCGTCGCCGTCAGGCCCCCGTTGTCGGTGACCTTGAGGGTGACGGTGTGGTCCCCGCGCGCGAACCGGATCGTCGGGGTCGCGCCCGTCGCCTTCACGACGCCGCCTTCAAGCCACTCGTACTTGACGATGGTCCCCGCAGGGTCCGTGCTCGCACGGCCGTCGAGCGCGACGTTCTCGCCGCCGTCGCCGTCGAGGTCGTACGCGACCCGATCCGCTCCCGCCGCGGCGAGGGGCGCGAGGTTCGCGAGGACCCTCACAACGACGTCGTCCGTCGCGACGGCCCCGCCATTGTCTTGCACGCGGAGCGTGACCGTGTGCGTGCCCAGCGCGAAGACGATCGTGGGTTTCGAACCTGTCGCGAGGAGCTGCGCCCCCTTCAGCCACTCGAACGACGAGATCGTCCCGCCATTGTCGCTGCTCGTGCTCCCATCGAGGGCGACGGCCTCCGTCCCGCCGCCATCCGTGTCGTACTTCGTGACGTCCGAGCCGGCGCGGGCCGTCGGGACGGCGTTCGGATCGATCCGGACGACGAGGGTGTCCGTCGCGACGGCGTTCCCCGTGTCGACGACGCGCAGGAGGACCGTGTGGGTCCCGAGCGGGAAGGAGTGCGTGACGCTCGCGCCTGTCGCGAGGACCGTGCCACCTTCGCTCCATTCGTAGGTCGTGATGCCCCCGCCTGGA
>DATDQL010000162.1:0-4418 GCA_035292305.1 Thermoplasmatota archaeon | reverse complement strand
CCCCGGCCTCGCCCTCGTGCTCGGCGCCGCGATCGGCCTCATCGACGCAGTGCTCACGCTCCTCCTCGGCATCCCGATGGCCGCCGAGTTCGCGTTCTGGACCCTCGCTTCGGCCGCCGCCGTCGCGGTCGTCCTCCAACGCAACGCGCCCGCGCCGTTCGCGACGCTGATCCTGGTCTTCGTCGTCGCAGGCGTCTTCGTCGGCGCCCCGCAGTGGGTGTTCCTGGACCGCTACTACGCGAACTACCCGACGCTCCCGGTCGCACCCGGTTGGCAGCTCCTCGCCTTCGCTGTCGCCATCGGCGTGGTCTGGGGCGCTCTCACGGGCGCCGTCGCGTGGGCCATCGCGCGGAAGCGCGCCGTGCGGTCCACGCCGGCGTGACGATCCGTCCGCTCGACGGGTCGCTCGCGCGCGGACCCACGCGTCACGCGATGGTCGCGTCAACACGTCCCGGGCTCTTGCATGTCCATCTGCATGTCGTCCATCATCGGGTGGCCGTGCGTCCCGGCGGGCAGCGTCGGCGCTTGCGGCCCGTTCGCGAGCGTCTCGATCGTGAACTTCAGGTCCCGTGCATCCTCGTCGACGTGCGCCATCACCTTCCAGGTACCGGCCGCGACATCCGCGTCGGGTACGCGGATGCACATCGTGCCGCTCGCGTCGTGGCCGCCCATGAACGTCGGCATCCCCTCGCCCGGTCCGTGCGCCATGAGATGCATCCTCGCGCCGGCCGGCCACGTCAGACGGAACGCGAGCGCGGTCGTGCCCTCCGGCACGTCGACGTCGAAGCCCATGCGCGCGAGGGGCGCGACGAGCGGCTCCGTCTCCTGCGTGTGCGCGAAGCGGTCGGCGGCGCCGACGCGGGCGTAGCCCTCCCACGGCACGGCGTGCTGCCAGGCGATCGGGTCCGAGGCCGTCGCATCCGTGCCGGCCGCGGCGGAGGCGACGGCGAGGCCGTCCGGGGATGCGTTCGCGTAGAGGGCGTAGGCGGCCGCGGCGGACGCGGCGAGGATTCCGAGGGCTGCGACGAGCGGGAGGCGCGTCATGCCGCGGCGAGCGTGGTGGGGTCGCATGCGCTTGCTCCCGGTCTCGTCGAACGGCAGACGAGGCCGGGAGAATGCTTATGCCGCGCCCGGAGGGCTGCGAGGCGTGACGGTCCGGAGGCTCGTCGTCGCCGTGCTCCTCGCAGCCCTCGCTCCGGGCGCGGCCGCGAAGCCGATGCACGAATGCGACTGTGACCACGGCGCGTCGCCCACGCCTGCCGAGAGCCTCGTCGATGCAGCGAGCTCGCCCGGCGGGCTCGCGGCGGGCGTCGCCGTCGCCGGAGGGCTCGGTTGGGTCGGCGCGCGTCGCTTGCGCGGCTTGCCACTCGTCCCCCCGGCCGTCGCCGCGTGGACCCGCCTCGGACCGTCCGACGTCGTCCGGCACCCGACCCGGGCACGCCTCCTCACGCTCGTGCGCGAACGCCCCGGCGCTCCGACCGCGGACCTCGTCATCGCCGCATCCCTGAACGAGGCGACGGCCCTTCACCACCTCGAGACCCTCGAGCGCGCGCGGTTCGTGAAATCGTTGCGCGTCGGGCGCGACCGGCTCTGGTTCGAAGCAGGCGCGGAGCGACCGGACGCGCCGACCCTGGCAGCGCTCCACGCACCGACCCGTCGCGAGCTCCTCGACGCCGTCCACCGGCGGCCGGGCGTGACGCAGGCCGACCTGGCGCGCGAACTCGGCCTCACGAGGGCGACGCTCAGCCATCACGTCAGGCATCTGCGCGACGCCGGGCTGCTGCAAGCGCGGCGGGACGGCTTGCGGATCCGGCTCTACGCGGTGCGCGAAACGGACTCACCGAGAGCGTCTCCCGATCCGGTCCCTCCGGCGTGACCGTTTCGGTCACCGTCCGGTCACCGGTTTCGGACGAGTCATCGACCATGCCGGAAACGCTTAAAGCCACGGCGAGGCTTGGCCGAACCAGATGGCCAAAGAGATCACCCTGAAGGTGGCCGAAGCGGTCCAGGAGGACGTCGCGAAGGGTCGCGTCCGCGTGGACGCCGCGACGCGCCTCGACCTGAACCTCACCGTCGGGGACGTCGTCGAGATCATCGGGAAGAAGACGACCGCGGCCATCGTGTGGCGTGCGCACCCGGACGACGAAGGCAAGGGCATCATCCGGATGGACGGCCTCATCCGCGACAACTGCGGCGTCGGCATCGGCGACAAGGTCCGCATCCGCAAGGTCGAGATCTCTCCCGCGACGCGGATCACGCTCGCGCCGGTCATCGAGGAAGGCCAGAAGCTCCAGTTCGGCTCCGGCATCGAGGGCGTCGTGAAGCGCGGCCTGTTCAAGCGTCCGGTCACGAAAGGGGACACGGTCATCGTCCCCGGCATCGCGCTCATCGGCCGCGCGCTCCCGTTCATCGTCGTGGACGTCGCGCCTTCCGGCATCGTGCAGATCACGGAGCAGACGGAGGTCAGCATCCGCGAGGAGGCGGTGTCCGAGACCGAGCTCCACGCGCCCAAGATCACTTACGAGGACGTCGGCGGCCTCAAGCAGGAGTTGACGAAGGTCCGCGAGATGATCGAGCTCCCCCTGAAGCACCCGGAGCTCTTCGACCGGCTCGGGATCGACCCGCCGAAGGGCGTCCTGCTGCAAGGGCCGCCCGGCACGGGAAAGACCCTCATCGCGAAGGCGGTCGCGAACGAATCCGGCGCCAACTTCTACAGCATCCAAGGCCCCGAGATCATGTCCAAGTTCTACGGGGAGTCCGAAGCGCGGCTCCGCGAGGTGTTCGAGGAAGCCGAGCAGAACGCGCCCGCGATCGTCTTCATCGACGAGATCGACTCGATCGCGTCCAAGCGCGAGGAAACGCAGGGAGAGGTCGAACGCCGCGTCGTCGCGCAACTGCTCACGCTCATGGACGGGTTGAAATCGCGCGGCAAGGTGATCGTCATCGGCGCGACGAACCGCGTCGACGCCGTCGACCCGGCGCTTCGACGCCCCGGCCGGTTCGACCGCGAGATCGAGATCGGCGTCCCGGACCGCGACGGCAGGAAGGAGATCCTCCAGATCCACTCGCGCTCGATGCCGCTCGCGGACGATTTCGACATCGATTTCCTCGCGAACACCACGCACGGCTTCGTCGGCGCCGACCTCGGCGCGCTCGTCAAGGAGGCAGCGATGAAGACGCTGCGACGCTTCCTCCCGGAGATCGACCTCGATCAGCCCGTCCCGACCGAGATCCTCGAGCGGATGGAGGTCACGATGGAGGACTTCCGCGAGGCGCAGCGCGAGATCGAGCCCTCGGCGCTCCGCGAGGTCCTCATCGAGATCCCGCGTGTCACGTGGGAGGACGTCGGCGGCCTCGACCAGCTCAAGCAGGAGCTCCGCGAAGCGGTCGAATGGCCGCTCAAGTACCCCGAGGTCTTCAAGCGCATGGGGATCAAGCCGCCGCGCGGCATCCTCATCTACGGCCCTCCCGGCACCGGCAAGACGCTCCTCGCGAAGGCCGTCGCGAACGAGTCGCAAGCCAACTTCATCTCCGTCAAGGGCCCCGAGGTCCTCTCGAAGTGGGTCGGGGAATCCGAGAAGGCCGTGCGCGAGATCTTCAAGAAAGCGAAGCAGGCCGCGCCGAGCATCGTCTTCCTCGACGAGATCGACGCGATCGCGCCGCGCCGCAGCATGGGCGGAGGCGACTCGCACGTCACCGAGCGCATGGTGAACCAGCTCCTGACGTCGATCGACGGCATGGAGACGCTCGAGGGCGTCGTCGTGATCGCGGCGACGAACCGTCCGGACATCATCGACCCCGCGCTGCTGCGCGCCGGTCGGTTCGACCGGCTCCTGCAAGCCGCGGCCCCGACGAAGGAGTCGCTCAAGAAGATCCTCGAGATCCACACCGCGAAGATGCCCCTCAAGAACGTCGACCTCGACGACCTCTCGACGCGCATGCGAGGCTACGTCGGCGCGGACGTCCAGAGCGTGTGCCGCGAGGCCGCGATCCTCGCCCTGCGGGCGAACATGAACGCGGAGTACGTCGAACAGCAGCACTTCGACAAGGCGCTCACGACGGTCCGTCCGAGCGTGGACGAGTCGACGGTGACGTACTACAACCGCATCGCCGAGGAGCTCGAGGGCGGCATCGCCAAGCGGCAGAAGAAGGACTACAGCGCAGGCGTCGAGTTCCGGTAGAGCACAGAGGCCACAGAGGGGACAGAGACCACGGAGGTCGTGAAGCCCGGCTCCGGCCTTGCATCTCCGTGCGCTCCTCTCGCTCCGTGACCTCCGGACGTTCCGCAAGGGTCAAGCCCTCGGGCGACGCGGCCTTGCCCATGGCCGCGCGATCGATGCGTCCGAGATGCGACTCGTGCAACGGGCCCCTCGCGGGCGGCTCCGCGTTCTGTTCGCCGGAGTGCGAGCGGTACGCGA
>DATDQL010000161.1:0-3073 GCA_035292305.1 Thermoplasmatota archaeon | reverse complement strand
GACCTCGACGAGGCCTTGCCCTGCGGGGGCAAGCGCGAGGAGGTCCGGGCGAGTCGGCGCGAAGGTGGCGTCGGCGGCAGCCAGCCCGGCGAGCGCGGCGACGAGGGCCGCGAGGGCCGCGCGCGCGACCGCCGCCGTTCGCGCGGAGACCCCCGCGCGCGCGGCGAGACGGTCCTCGACCACGGAGGCGACCGCGAGGAACGCAGCCCACAGCAGGATCGTGCCCTTCTGGCCGCCCCACACGCCAGCGAGGCGGTACCACCACGGGTAGCCGGTCCACGTGTGCTCCCACACGTACGCGACGTCCGTCCATCCTGCAAGGAAGTGGAGCGCGAGCCACACGGTCGCAAGGCCGAGCGCGACCGCGGAGCCGACGAGCGCGCGCCGCGAGGCCTGCACGAACGCAGGCCACCGGGGCGCGAGGGCCGCGAAGGCGCAGGCAAGGACGGCGGCGCCGGCGCCCGCGACGACGAGGGCGTCCCCAGCGTTCATGCGGCCCTCCTCCACGGGACGAGGACGAGCGAAGCGACGCCGACGAGGACGACGGCGAGGACCGCGCGGCCGGGCGGGAGCGGGCGCGCGTAGCGCCACGCAGAGGCCTCGTGGGCCCCGACGACCGCGAACTCGCTCGCGACGGCGCGGGCGGCCGCCTCTTCCTCCGCGCACGCGTCGCAGCGCGAGACCTCGACGAGGACGACGCGGCGCTCCGCGCGCGCGGGGTCGGCGCCTGCCTCGATCGCCTGCAAGGTCTCGCCGGTCGCGAACCGCCCCGTCGGATCGTCGACGGCGACGACCCACGCGACGCGGCGGTCCCCGTGCGCACCGAGCGCGACCTCGACGGCCACGGGCGCGTCGCGGCGTGGGGCGATCGGGAACGGGCCGCGTTCCTCGACGACGAGACCGTTCGCGGTCGCGGCGACGCGGAGCGCGAGCCCCTCGGGCGGGAGGTCGGCGAGGGCCGTGACGACCACGCGGAGCGAGCCGTCCACTGTCGTCGCGGCCTCGATCGCGAGCGGGGGCGGTTGCGCGAGGCGCAGCGCGACGCGGTCGCGGACCTCCGCCGTCGAGGCCGGCGTCCCGTCCACGAGGAGGACGGGTTCGGCGCTTTCGCGCACGAGGAGCGCGACCCCCGGCGGCTCCTCCGCGGCGGCGAAGGGCGCCGCGGCGAGGAGGACGAGAAGGACGAGCGCGGCCGCCCGGGGCACGCGGCGCCGACGGGCGCCACGGCCAAAGGTCTTTGCACGACCGCATCGGACCGCCCTGCGTCACGACTCGCGACGCCGGTAATTACTTCTGCCCTGGCGGTATATGCAGGACCATGGAGTCCCGGAAAGTCCAGAAGGTCGGGGCGTCGACCCTCTCGGTGAGCCTGCCCCGCGCGTGGGCCCATGAGCACGGCCTCGCCAAGGGCGACATCGTCCTCTTCGACAATCTCCGCGACGGCACGCTGCGCATCCTCCCGCCTTCGATCGGCGCGACGCAGAAGGACGAGGTCGTCCACGTCGTCAACGCGGACCTCTGCGACGAGGCCGGCATGCTCGGTCGCGTCGTCGTAGGACTCTACGTCATCGGCCGCAGCTCCATCCGCATCCGCAGCAAGGGACGCATCAAGAGCGACCACCTCCAGGAGGTGCGCGGCGCGGTCAACAAGCTCCACGGCCTCGGCATCATGATGGAGACCGCAGACGAGATCGAGCTGCAGTGCTCCATCGACGCGTCGCGCTTCCCGATGGAGACCGTGATCAAGCGCCTCTACACGATCGCCTCGACCATGCAGAAGGAGGCCATCGAAGCGCTCGAACGCGGCGACATCGCGCTCGCGAAGGACGCGATGGGACGCGAAGACGAAGCCGACATGATCTACTGGCTCGCGCTGCGCCTCCTCCTCTCCGCGCAGGCCTCGCCGCAGCTCGCCGAGAAGATCGGCATCCACGACCAGCTCCCGATCGTCGGCAACCGTCTCATCGCGAAGAACCTCGAGCACGTCGCGGACTACGCGAACAACGTCGCCGAGAACGTCCTGCGGCTGCTCCACGAGAAGGCGACGCTCGACCGCGAGCTCGTCCGCCTCTTCCGGAAGCAGAGCGACACGGCCGGCAGCCTCGTCCAGGACGCGCTCGCCTGCATCTTCGCGCACGACCTCCACCTCGCGAACCGCGCCATCGAGGCGAAAGGCAAGGTCGAATCGCTCGAAGAGGACATCCTGCGACGCGTGCTCGCCTCGCACGACGACCCCGCCGTCGTCGCGGCGCTGCGGAGCATCGCGTGGTCGCTGCGACGGATCGCCGAGTACGGCGCCGAGATCGCGGTCATCGGGATCAACCGGTATCTGGAGCGGCCGACGCAGCTTTGCCACCCGGAAGGGTGGGAGAAGTCCCGACGCTGATCCTCACGGCTTCTTGTCGTACGTCCGCGAAGCCGAGGCCGTGTTGCCGGCCGCGTCGTAGGCCTTCACGAGGAGCGTGTGCGTCCCGCCGAGGGCGGTCGTGACGCCGACGCCCTCGTAAGGGGCCGTCGCGTCCGTCATGAAGAGCACGCCGTCGTCGTAGAACTCGACCTTCGCGATCGCCGTGCCCGTGCCCGCGCCCGCGGAGGCAGTCGCGTCGAGCACCGGCCCCACGATCCACGGGTTCGGCGAGGCCGCCGCGAGCGCGACACCGACCGGACCGACGTAGGCGTTGCCCGCGGTCGGGGTCAGGACGGCGACCGTGGGCGCGACCGTATCGATGACGATCGTGTGGGAGAGCGGCGTCGCGTCCTCGTTCCCGACCGCGTTCACGGCGGCGACGTTCACGACCCGCGTCCCGTCCGCGAGCGCGCTCGTCGTGAACGCGAACGCGGCCGCGAACACGTCCGCGGGCGCGGCGGCCACGGTCGTAGCCGTCCCGCTCCCGATGCGCCACTTGACGCTCGCGACCTTGTTGATGGACACGCTCTGGAAGCCCTTCGACGTGAAATTCGAGTGCGCCGCGACCGGTACGTCGCGCGCGGTGCCCGAGTAGCTCGGGGTGTTGTCGTTCGTCGGGGAGACGGGCGCGACGAGCGTCAAGCCCTCCGGGAACGTGTCGCGGGG
>DATDQL010000160.1:0-3451 GCA_035292305.1 Thermoplasmatota archaeon | reverse complement strand
CCTCCCGTTCACGCTCCTCCTCGTCGGCCTCGTGATGATCGCCGGCGCGGGCGGCGTGGGCTCCCTCCTCGTTCGCCGGCGCCTCGCTCGCCTCGCAACCGATGTAGGCGCGCGCGGCTTCGTCGTCGCGCCGGGCGCGCTCGTGCTCGGGAAGTACCGCGTCGGACGCGCGCTTGGCGAGGGCGGCAGCGGGCGCGTGTTCCTGGCCAAGGATGTCCGCATCGGTCGAAGCGTCGTCCTGAAGACCCTTGCAAGCGGCGACCACGCCGCGGCGGTCCGCGAGGCCCGCGCCGCCGCGGGGGTCGAGCATCCGAACGTCGTGCGCGTCTACGATGTCGAGGGCCTCGCGACCGGAGCGCTGCTCGTCCTCGAGTACGTCGACGGCGGCTCGCTCAAGGACTTCGTCGCCGCGCGCGGTGCGCTCCCGGCCGAGGCGTTCGCCCGCGTCGCGGACGGCCTCCTTGCGGCGCTCGACGCCGTCCACGCGGCCGGAGCGGTACATCGCGACGTCAAGCCCGGGAACGTCCTTCTCACGCTCGACGGTCGCGCGAAGCTCTCGGACTTCGGCATCGCGCGGTTGCCCGGCTTCGAGACGACGATCGGGCCCGCCGCCGCTGGGACCGTCCAGTACATGTCGCCCGAGCAGGCGCGCGGGAGGCGCGTGACGACCGCGAGCGACCTCTACAGCGCCGCCGTGACGCTCTACGAGGCACGGACGGGCCGCGCTCTCGTCGGGCCTCTCCCGGAAGAGAGTGCGGCCGAGATGCAGATGCGCGTGGGCGCGCCGGCCGCGGTCGAGCCCGACGTGGAGCCGGCGGCGCTCCGTGCGTGGTTCGCGAGAGCGCTCGCGCCGGATCCCACGGCCCGCTTTCCGGACGCCGCCGAGATGCGGGCAGCCCTCGCTGCCGCGCTCGCCACGTGACCCGTCACCGGCAAAGGACCGTGCCGCTCATGGGGACGGGGCCTGGGGACCCGGCCCCGTCCGCGATCTCCCAGTACACGTCGACGACGTTCGCGAATCCGGTCGTCGCGGATCCGGGGACGAAGCGGCCCGTCTCGTTCAGCGGCCGGCCCTTGTCGTCGGGCCGTTGGAACCGGTAGGAGACGACGAAGGCGAGGGATCCGGAGCCGCACCCTTCGATGCTTCCCGTGAACATCATCGTCTTGCGGCCCGTGAACGACGCCGTCGCGAGGTCGAGCCCGTGCGCGTCGCCGTACGCGACGCCCTGGGAGTCGCCCGTCAGCGTCCCCGTGAAGTTGAACATCCACGGGACGTAGCCCTCGCACTCCCCGACGCCTCCGCACGAGACGCCGCCGCCCGTCGTCGTGTAGTCGCGGTAGAGCCCTTCGATCGGGATCGCGCGGACGGCCCCCGCGGCCGGGGGCTCGGAGGCCGGGGCGCGGCACCGCGCGAAGCCGTGGATCGGGACCGCCGCCGGCCAGCGCGCGTGCTCGTCGAAGGCGAAGAAGAGCTCCTCGACGCCCGCGAGGCCGCCGGTCGCCGATCCCGGGACGAACGTGCCCGTCTCGTTGATGGTGCCCCCCTGCGCATCGAGCTGGGTGACGGCGTGGATGACGAGCGCGAGCGAGCCCGAGCCGCACCCGTCGATCGTCCCCGTGAAGGTCACGGGGTCCTTCTCGGCGCTGGGGTGGTCGGGAGCCTCGGGGTGGAAGCTCGCGGGCCCCATGCGGGCCATGCCGAAGGCCTCGCCGCGCATCGTGCCGGTGAAGTTGATGCCGAACGAGACGACCGCGGGGTCGCACCCGGCGGAGGGCTCGAGGCACCCCGTGCCGCCCCCGGTCACGTAGTCCCGGTACACGCCGGTGATCGGGACATCGAGGAGCTCGCCTGCGGGCCCTGGGGCCGACGGTTCGCGGCACCATGCGGTCCCGACGATCGGGATCGGCAGCGAATCCTTCGGGCCCTCCGCGAACGCCCAGTAGACGTCGACGAGGTCCGCGAACCCGGTCGTCTGCGAGCCGTGCACGAGCCTGCCGGACTCGTTCGCGGCGGACGCGTCGGCCCGGAAGTCGCCATCGATGAAGAAGTTCAAGGACCCGGAACCGCAACCATCGATCGTCCCGGTGAAGGCGATCGGACTCTTCCACCACCGCCACGACCGCTTTGCCGCGTCGAAGCCGTGCGTGTAGGCCTGCGTCACGCCCGTGGCCTTCCCCGCGATCGTGCCCGTGAAATCGATCCCGACCGGGATGACCACGTTGCAGTCGGATACTTCGTGGCAAGACGCGCCGACTCCTGTCACATAGTCGCGATAGAATCCCGTGATGGGGATCGCGCGCAGCCCGCCGCCGACTGCGACCGCGGGCGACGTGCCGGCGCCAGCATCGGGCGAGATGGCGTCCGGCTCGGCGGGGGCGAGGCACCCGGCGAGGAGCGCGGAGGTCAGGAGCAGGCTCGCGACGAACGGGAATGCTTGCATCGGCCATCCAGCCAGGTCCCGCCGCTTGAGGGGTCCCAGCCGGTTGGCTGGCGGTCCGTCCCTGCCCTCAGGTCGCCGCGTACACGAGGAGCGAGCGCCCGACGCCGATCACGTCGGCGGGGTTGAGCACGCGCACCCGGCCCTTCGGGAGAGGCTCCCACTCGGCCCTTTTGTGGACTCGGGCACTCGGCTGATGCCTCGGCCCTCGCCCGCGCTGACGCGCGGGTGCTCGCTGCGGCTCGCATCCAAAAAGCGCCGGCGGAAAACCGGTGAATGCACAGACCTCACTCGCGCGCGAAGACGAGCAGCGACCGCCCCACACCGATGACATCCGCGGGCTTCAGCACGCGCGGCCGCCCCTTCGCGAGCGGCTCCCAGTTCACGCTCGTGCCGTTCTTGCTCTCCGCAAGATCCTCGATCACGATGCCCTCGCGCTCGCGACGGACGATGCTGTTCTCGAGGCTCACGTAGGGATCGTAATCGAGCGAGATGGCGATCCCGCGGCGGCGTCCCAGCAGCCAGTGGCCGTCGCCGCCGTCGAGCGGGTAGGCCTTGCCCTCGTAGAGTCCGTGGACCAGGACGAGCCGCGGTCCCTTCGGGGCCGGCGTGCCGCGTGCCCCGCCGCCGAGGGTCCCTGTGACCTCGCCGACGCCGCCGCGCCCGGCGTAGATCGTGGACACCTTCCGCAGGTCCTCCGTGACGGCGTAGACCTTCTGGCTGTTGACGGTGTAGACGTTGGCCCGGCGGCTACCCTCCCCAGCGGCCTCGACCCGCACAAGGTCCGCGTCGACGAGCTTGTCGAGATGCGCCTGGATCGTCTGCTTCGCGGCGAGGCGCTCCGGGTTCTCGCCGCGCTCGACGCGCATCGGCGCGAGCTTGATGTCCGAGACCAGGTGCGGGAAGCGGAGGATGCGCAGAAGCTCGAGGCGCGCGGGGTACGCGAGCGCGCTCAGGAACTCGGCGAGGCTTCCGTAGTCGACGTCCGGTCCCGGCTCGCGCGGCATGGGCGC
>DATDQL010000159.1:0-2848 GCA_035292305.1 Thermoplasmatota archaeon | reverse complement strand
GGCGAGGACCGGCGGCGGCGCGCGTCCACGCAGCCACGCTTCCGGCGCGAGGCGGATCGCCGCCGACGCCGCGCCCGCGCCGAGGACGAGGACCCAGTCAGCGGGGAGCAGGCCCCCACCTCCCGAGCGCGAACGCCATGGCGGGCGGAACGACGAGGACGGCCGCTGTCCCGAAGCCGGCAAGCGCGAGGGCACCCGCGATCGCCGCCGCACCGAGGCCCGCGGCGAGACGCTCGCGGGAGTCCGCGAAGATGCCGAGGAGGCCGACGAAGATGCCGGGGAGCGCGTAATCGAGGCCCCACGGCGCGAGGTCCGGAAGGAGCCTTCCCGCGAGCGCGCCGCCGAGGGTGCTCGCGATCCACACGATCCACAGCGTCGCGGAGATCGCGATGAGTCCGGTCGCGCCGACGATCGCCTCGCGTCCCCCGGCGGCATCGCGAGTCCGCGCCTCCGCGGACCACGCTGCCTGGAGGGCGAAGGATTCGTCGACGACGCCGAGCGCGACGAGGACCCGCGACAGACGCGACGCGCTGGCTCTCCGCGCGAGGTCGAGCGCCGCCGCGCTCATCAGGAAGTACCGGGAGTTGATGACGGAAACGAGCGCGACCGCGGCGAGGGCGGACGCGCCGGACGCGACGAGGCCGAGAGCCGCGAACTGGGCGCCTCCCGCGAAGACGAAGGCGGAGAGCGCGACGGCCGCTGCGGGGCTGAACCCCGCCGCGACCGCGCTCGCGCCGAAGAGCGCGCCGAGCGGCGCGATCCCCGGGACGAGCACGGCGGCGCGCGTCATCGCCTTGAGGATCGGGTGTCGGCCCACGGGCGCGGACACGAATAGCCCCTCTTGAAGGCGAGCGCCGTGCCGCGCGACGAACGTTCGGGTCGGCCATCTGGCTGAAGCCCTGGGCCGCGTTCGCCTCCGCATGTCCTTCCTCTCCGTCGAGCTCACGCGCGACGAGGTCCTGGAGCTGCTCCGCCTCGCGAAGGCGCGTCACTTCGAGGTCGAACGGATGCTCCTGAACCTCGAGGAGACGGAAGGTCTCGACGCGACGAAGTGGCAGGCGCGGCGCACGCTCGTCGCCCAGTCGGAACTCGCGCAGGATCTCGTCCTCAAGCTGGAGGCGGCCGCCCGCCCGCGTGGCTCATAGACACAGCTGCCTGAACGTTCACACGCACCGTCGAGGAGGGTCGGACGGCGAGACCCATGGCGAAGGAGAGCGAACGACGCGAGATGACGGTGCGCGAGGCCGGGCGGCTCGGCGGCGCGAAGGTCGCGCGTGAGCGGGGGTCGGAGTTCTTCGCCGCCATCGGACAGAAGGGCGGAGAGAAGGTCGCGCGTGAGCGGGGGTCGGAGTTCTATTCCGAGATCGGCCATAAAGGCGGCGAGGCGCGCAAGCAGCAGCTCGGGTCGCGGGGCTACCGCGAGCTCGGACGGAAGGGAGGCGAGGCGCGCAAGGAACAATTGGGGCCTGCAGGGTACAGCGAGCTCGGTCACCGCGGCGGTCAACGCCTCCGCGAGCTCGTCGAGCCCGCGCGAAGGGACGAGACGCGCGAGGGCGTGGAGTAAGCGCGGTCGTTGCCGATCCGGGCGGTCGGTGCCTAGCGCCACGGATCGGGCGCGGAATCCGAGTACGCGCGACCATCCATCGGGACGGCCGGGATTTCGAGCCAGGAGCCTTCTTCGCCGAACACGACCGTGTTCGTCGCTCGCGTCGTGTCCGGGATGATGTACGGGTCGCTCGATCTCACGACGAGTTGGAGGCGGTGGCCCGCCTCGACGACGTGGTCGCGCGGGTGCATCCGCCAGTGGAAGTCGTACTCCGTGCCGGGCGCGAGGTCCTCGCCCTTCTCGAGCGAGTCACGGTGTCGCGCGTCGAGATAGCCGCGCGTGACGAACGTCGTCTTTCCTTCCTCGTCGAGCTCGTAGAGGAGCACGCTCCATTGCGTGTCCGCCGCGCTCGACGAGGCGCGCAGGTGCACGACCGGCTCCCCCGCGATGTGCATCGCGTTCTCGAGCGGCTCGCCTTCGAAGGCGAGGTACGTCGTCCCCGCCGCAGCCGCACGCAGGGGACGGATCGTCGTCGCGATGCTGCCGTCGTCGACGAAGCTCGCCTTCCCGGGATCGGACGGCTCCGCGGCGAGCGTGCCGTCCGCCGCGGGAAAGAGTCGCAGGCCCGTCGCGTCGGCGGGCGGCCACGCGTCCTCGGCGCGGAACTTGCCGCGGCTGTCTTCGACGACGACCGCCGGCATTTCGAGGACGCCGTTCTCGAGATCGAGGAGCCAGTGGTCGAGCCACCGGTGCTGGTACTCGTAGAACGCCTCCTTCGATCCGGGAACGCCGTGGCCGTGCTGCTGGAACCATGCGCGCTTCTCCGCGCCGACGTCGTCCCACCACGCGGGGATCATGTTCGTCGCGACGTTCTCGTCCCTCCACCCTTGCGCGTAGAGCACCGGGACGGTGATGTTCGCGGCGTTCGCGCCGTGGTCGCGCGCTTTCCAGAACGCATCGTAGTCGTCCTGGAACCAGTATTCGCGCCAGTATTCGGCGACGCATGCCGCGTCGTTCGGGTCGACGGTGCCGGTGCGGAAGCCCGGGGCGACGCCGAGCGCCATCCAGAGCGCCGGGTCGGGGTACGACGCGCCGGGCGGCGGATCGCCGTTGACGCGCTGCTCGCCGTTCTCGAAGTAGTAGCGGTACCACTCCGTCACCGCGCTCATGGGGACGATCGTCGCGAGGTGCGGGGGTTGGAGCACGGCGGTCTCGATCGGGGTCGTGCCGACGTAGCTCGTGCCGACGAGCGCGATCTTGCCGTTCGACCACGGCTCGGCCGCGAGCGCCTCGACGACGGCG
>DATDQL010000158.1:0-2851 GCA_035292305.1 Thermoplasmatota archaeon | reverse complement strand
GCGGCGCGGCGAGCGCGTATCGCGCGAGCGCCGCGAGCGGGAGCGCGGCGACGAGGCCGAAGAACGCGCCGAGCGCGGCGAGCTCCGCGGCCTCGCGGCCGCCCGCGGGGAGCGCAGACGCGTCCGGGTCCGACGAGCCGTGGAGGTGGCCCGCAGCGAGGGCGCCGCAGACGTGGCCGGCGGCGAGCGCGAGAAGGACAGGACCCCACGCGGGCGCGAGGCCGGGCGCGGCGAGCGCGAACGCTGCCGCGAGGTTCGGGTGCAGGCCCGGCACGAACCCGAGGAGGGCGCCGAGCACGCCGACCGCGACCCACGCGAGCGGCGCGGCGTCCACGGTCACCCCGCGAAAGCGACGACGACCTCCGCGGCGTCGAGGGCCGCGGTCCCGTGCCAGCGCACGACGATCCCTTCGACCGTCGCCCACGCGCCCGACGGCGGGGGCGCGACGCGCGCGAGCACCGGCAGGCGCGCAACCCCGTCTTCGAGGTCGAACGTCGTGCCCCAGGGCGCTTCGCGCGGGCGCAAGACCTGGCCCGCGACGCGGACGCGCGCGCCCTCGTGCACCGCGACGTCCCCGAGCGGCACGTCGGGCGGTTCGAGCCACCACGAAGCGAGCTGGAGGGCCGCGGTCCCGGCGACCGTGAGGGCGAAGACGACCGGCGCCGCACGCACGGACCCGCGGGGGCGCGCGATGTCGTCAGTGTTGCCCGGAGGTCACGGGAAGCCGGGGACGCCCGCCTCGATGAGGCACCCGACGTCAGCATGCTTATCTCGCCGCGCCCGGCTCCTGCGGACGTGGGGTTCGTCTGGAATCCGTTCGGGTTCCCCGGCGTCCTGACAGGTGCCGCTGCCCTCGCGATCGCGGGCCTCGTCTACTTCACGCGCGCCAGCCGCTTCCAGAACCGCGTCTTGGCCCTCGTGCTCTTCCTCGAGGCGACCGTGGCCGTGACCGGCACGGGTCTGATGTTCCTCACCGATTCGTACGCGACCGCCTACGCGTTGCAGGCCGTCACCGTGGTCGCGCTCCTCTCGATCGCGCCCGCCTACCTCGCGTTCATCTCGACGCTCGACACGCCGCTCGCGCGACCGCTCCGCGCGAGAGCCGTGCGCACGGCCCTCCTCGTCGCCGCCCTCGCGCTGCCCGTCGCGTGGTTCGTCGCGCGCGGTTGGTTCGTCGTCGGCCTCTACCAGTCGTGGTTCGCTCCGTGGGAGATCATCCCCGGGCCGGGATGGTTCGTTCTACTCGCGCTCGACGGGGTCGCGTACCTGTACGGTCTCGCGGCGGCCGTGTCCGCGTGGCGCCGCGCCGCGGTGGGCTCGCTCGCGCGCGCCCGCGGCCGCGCGTTCGCGATCGCCTTCGGCACGCGCGACGTCGCCTGGACGCTCCTCATCCTGATGCCGATGGTCGTCCCGAGCCTCGCGCCTTCGACGCACTGGGGCTCGCTCGTCTACGCGGCGGGGCCGCCCGCGATCCAGCTCCTGTACCTCCCGCTCCTCGGGTACGGCATCCTGAAGACGCAGCTTTTCGACATCGACGTGCGCATCAAGCGCGGTGTGCGGCGCTCCGTCATCGCAGGCGCGTTCCTCCTCGCCTTCTTCGTCGTCGGGGCCGTGGCCGAGGGCGCGGTGCAGTCCCGCACGGGGTACGTCGCCGGTCTCGTCGCCGCGGTGGCGCTCGCGTTCGCGTTCCGCCCGCTCGAGCGTTTCGCAGGGCGGCTCGCGGACCGCGCGATGCCGCGCGTGCGCGAGGACCCGGATTTCCTCGGGAGCCGCAAGCTCGAGGTCTACAAGGCCGCGCTCGAGTCTGCCGCGCCGGACGGGGTCGTCTCGCAGCGCGAGCGCGCGGTGCTCGCGACGCTTCGGGACAAGCTCGGCATCGCCGCCGGCGACGCCGAGGCGATCGAGTGCGACGTGCTCGGGCGAGCCGTGGTCGGCTAGCTCTCCGTGGGGGAGGTCGACGCCGGCCCACCGGCTTGGTGTCCTTGGTCCCCTCGGTGGTCTTCGTGGCTCCAGAAGGCCGCGTCCACGATCCGCCCGAGGTGCTCCTTCGTGCGCGCTTCGTGCATCTCGGCGCGCATCGCGGCCGTCTCGGCGAGTTGGGCGTCGCCGGAACGGCGGGAGACAGCCTCGACGGCGCGCCAGATCGCGCCGGCGCGGGTCTCGAGCGCGGCCGCGTCGGCGACGGCGTGGATCGCGGGGTCGGCACGAAGGCGCACCTTGAGGAGGACCTCGGCGACGGCGTGGCCGGGAGCGTTCGCCATGCGCACGGCCCGCGCGGGGTCGGGGTGGTGCTCCTTCAGGAGGCCGTCGAGGACCTCGCGGTCGCTCGAGGTCTCGAGGCGGAGCTCCTCGGCGTTCCATCGGGCCTCGTCGTCGGGGATGTCCGTGGCCGCTCGGGAATAGGCGCGCTCGAGGGCGGCCACGTTCGCGAGAACAGCCGCGAGGAGGTGACCGGCACGTTCGTTCGAGGGCATGGGGGCCGCGCTCGCGGGTCGCGGGATAAGCGGGGTGGTACGGGGGGCTGAGACCGCTGAGGGAGGCGTCAGCGACCGAGCCGCAACGTGACCCGGTCCCCGTGGAAGGACAGGTCGACTTGGTCCTGGTTCTGCATCTCGGAGAGGAACCCGTCGAGGATGCGCTGCTCCTTCGGGTCCGAAAGGTCTAGGATGATCGTGTGCCCGCTCATGATGTCCCCCGGCTCCCATACCCCGGGCCGTGCATAGTGCCGCCGGCCGTCGCGACGTCTGCGACACGTCCGAGGTACGTCCAGGCGCGCCGGGGGAACGGCACGTTGAAATACGGTGACGGACGCTCGGCACCCCACCCCCGCCCGAGGACCATGCCACCCCCC
>DATDQL010000157.1:0-8245 GCA_035292305.1 Thermoplasmatota archaeon | reverse complement strand
TCATCGCCGACCTCACCCGCCAGTGGCAGGGCCCGCGCTGGCAGGGGATCACGCGACCGTACGGCGCCGACGACGTGTGGCGGCTGCGGGGCACCGTGCAGGTGGATCACACGCTGGCGCGGCGCGGCGCCGAGCGGTTGTGGTCGCTGCTCCACAGCGAGCCGTACGTGCACACGCTGTCCGCCATCACCGGCGGGCAGGCGGTGCAGCAGGTGCGGGCGGGGCTCAAAGCGATCTACCTCTCCGGCTGGCAGGTGGCGGCGGACGCCAACCTCGCCGGGGAGATGTACCCCGACCAGAGCCTCTATCCGGCCAACAGCGTGCCCGCCGTCGTGCAGCGGATCAACCAGTGCCTGCAGCGCGCCGACCAGATCCATCACTCGGAGGGGAAGAACGGCATCGACTGGTTCGTGCCGATCGTCGCCGACGCCGAGGCGGGCTTCGGCGGGCCGCTCAACGCCTTCGAGCTGATGAAGCACATGATCGAGGCCGGCGCGGCGGGCGTGCACTGGGAGGATCAGCTGTCGAGCGAGAAGAAGTGCGGCCACCTCGGCGGCAAGGTCCTCGTCCCCACGTCGACGCACGTGCGGACGCTGAGCGCCGCGCGGCTCGGAGCGGACGTGTGCGGCGTCCCGACCCTCATCGTGGCGCGCACGGACGCCGAGTCCGCGAACCTCCTCACGGCCGACATCGACCCGCGCGACTCGCAGTTCCTCACGGGCGAACGCACCGTCGAAGGGTTCTACCGCGTGAAGGACGGCATCGAGCCGTGCATCGAGCGCGGCCGCGCGTACGCGCCGTACGCGGACATGCTCTGGATGGAGACGAAGACGCCCGACGTCGACGAGGCGCGTCGCTTCGCCGACGGCGTCCACGTGAAATTCCCGGGGAAGCCCTTGATGTACAACTGCTCGCCGTCGTTCAACTGGAAGAAGAAGCTCTCGGACGCCGGCATCGCGCGCTTCCACCGCGAGCTCGCCGGCATGGGCTACAAGTTCCAGTTCATCACGCTCGCCGGCTTCCACAGCCTGAACGCGGGCATGTTCGAGCTCGCGAATGCGTACGCGCGCGACGGCATGCCCGCGTACGTGCGCCTCCAGGAGCACGAGTTCGCGCTCGAGGCCGCCGGCTACACGGCGACGAAGCACCAGCGCGAGGTCGGCACGGGCTACTTCGACGAGGTGAGCACGGTGCTCTCGAAGGGCATGTCGAGCACGCTCGCCCTCAAGGGGTCGACGGAAGAGGCGCAGTTCGACGGGGCGGACAAGAAGCCGTAGGCGGATTCCTCGCGGTGGGACTTGCCGCGAGCGCGTTCCACGAGAGACTTCATGGGCCCCCTGACGTCTCCTGGCGGACGTGGAGGCTCCGGCTGCGGTCGTGCTCGCGATGCTCCTCCTCGCGCCGGGTCTCGCCCCCGTGGAGGAGTGGCTCGTCGTGACGTACGACGGCCCGCTCGACCCTGCCGAACGAAGGGAGCTCGATCCGATCGCCGGCCCGCCTCTCGCGTACGTCCCTCCGTTCGGTTTCCTCGTCCGCCTCTCACCGGGGGCGCGCGCGGAGCTCGAGGCGAGCCCGGCCGTCGCGAGCGTCCGCGAGGTCCCCGTCGCGGCGAGGATCTCGAAGGACATCGGGGCCGCGACCGATCGCGTCCGCATCCTGCTCTACCCCGACGCCGACCCGGCCCGGTTCGCGGCCGACATGCTCCACACGGGCGCGGCGACCGCGGCGTCGCTTCCCACGACGGAGCCGATCGTCGACCTTGTCCTCGGACGTCTCGCCCTCGCGGACGTATTCGCGCGCCCCGAGGTGCGCTGGGTCGAGCCCGCGCGCGACCGCGCCGAGCTCGACAACGAGCGCGCGAGCAGCATCGTGCAGAGCGGGACGAACGCGGCGTGGCGCGCCCACGACCACGGCGTCGACGGCAGCAGCCAGCTCCTCGCGTACTGCGACTCCGGGCTCGACACGGACGCGCCGCTCGCGCTCGCCATCGGCAACGCCGTGCACGAGATGTTCGCCGATGCGGTCTCGCTCGTCCAGAACGTGCCGAATCCGCTGCACCGGAAGGTCGCCCTCTACTACTCGCCCGTCGAGAACGGGAGCCTCAGGGGCGACCTCGACGACGCGAACAGCCACGGTACGCACGTGGGCGGCACGCTTGCGGGCGACGCGGGCGTGCGCGGCGCGCGCGACGGTCACGACGGGGTCGCCTACGGCTCGCGGTTGGTCGTCTGTGACGCACAGCGGGGGCTCGCGTTCCAGGTGCTCGCGGACTACCGCGGCTACTGGCAGCCTGCGTACGACGCCGGCGCGCGCATCCACAGCAACAGCTGGGGCACGACGCCGTCGAACGAGTACTCGCTCGTCGCGCGCCAGCACGACGCCTACGCGTGGGAGCATCGCGACTTCCTCATCCTCCGCAGCATGGGGAACACCGGGCCCGACGGCCTCATGCGCCCGGAGGCGGTGGCCAAGAACGTCCTCGCGATCGGGTCGACCGAGAACGATGCGGCAGCCGAAAGCGTCGCCGCGACGAGCGGCAGAGGCCCCGCAGACGACGGCCGGATGAAGCCGGATCTCGTCGCGCCGGGACGCTGCGTCACGAGCGCGCTGTTCGACGGGCCGTCGACCTACGAGTGCTGGAGCGGGACGAGCCACGCGACGCCGGTGGCCGCCGGCGCTGCGACGCTCGTGCGCGACTACTTCGCGAAGGGCCTCCACGAGGGCGGGTCGCGGAACGTGTCGTCGGCGCTCGTGCGCGCGATGCTCGTCGCGAGCGCGGAGCGCATCACATCCGCGGCGCCCGACACGAACGAGGGCTGGGGGCGGCCTGAGCTCGACGATGTGCTCGCGTTCGAGGACGGCGGCGTGAGCCTGCTCGTGCACGACGAGGAGAGCGCGCTCGAGACCGGCTCGACATGGTCGACGACGGTGAACGTCGCTTCCGGCTCGTCGCTGCGGATCGTGCTCGCCTGGACGGACGCGCCTGCCTCGCCCGGCGCCTCACCCGCGCTCGTGAACGACCTCGACCTCGAGGTCCTCACGCCGTCGGGGGCTGTTCTTCTCGGGAACTCCGACCTCACGGCCCCCGACCGCGCGAACGTGATCGAGCGCGTCCTCCTTCCGAACGCGGCGGAGGGGACGTATACGCTACGCGTGCGAGGGTGGAACGTGCCGATGGGGCCGCAGCCTTTCGCGCTCGTGGCCGCGACCTCGAGCTGATGCTGGAGTGAAGGGGTGGAAAGAAGGGGTCGGGCCGAGGGGGTGCCTCGGCCCTTGGCGTGACGCCTCAGTAGCGGTTCTGGATGCTCGTGAGGTCGCCGTCACCGAGCGTGCGGCCGTGGATCGCGTTCAGGGTCGCGTACGGGTAGAGCGTGAGGCACGCCGAGGACGCGGCCGTGTTCGAGTGGCCGAGGCCGTAGCCGTGACCCATCTCGTGCGAGGCCACGCTCTGGAGGTCGTACTTGTTGGCCTCCGCGCCGAGCGCGAACGCGTAGCGCGTGTTGTACGCCGCGTCCGTGTGGATGATCTTGCCCGCGTCCGCGCCGCTGCCCTGCCAGGCCCACTGCACGCCGACCGCATTGCGGAGCTGGCCGCCAAGGAGCCGGAACTCGGCGAGGACGAAGCTGTCGTACGTGCCGCTGTTCGCGCCCGTGCCGCCGTTCACGAAGCCGTCGAAGATGTTCGTCGCGGGGGACGTCGCCGCCTCCCAGACGGTGCTCGACGACGACCAGGCCGAGTTGACCGCCGACTGCGAGAAGCCGAAGGGGTTCGTCGTGTCGTACGTGTACGTCCAGGGCGCCTTGATGGGGCCGATCCAGTGGCTCCACGACGTGCCCGTGCAGTCCGTGTCGAGGATCATGCCCGGGTTCGGGTCAGGGCACTGGATGTGGACGTTCACGATGAGGTCCGGGTGCGTGGGGTCCGGGAAGGACGTCGTGTGCGCGCCCTGCTCGCAGGTGAAGTCGGTCGGCAGGAGATGCTCCAGGGGGAAATCGACGGGGGGCAGCGCGGCGCCCACAGGTAGCAGCATCGCGGCGGCCGCGAGGCCGACGAGGATCAGTTTCAGGTTCATGAGTTCAACACTCCGACGAATAGCCTCCCGGGAGTCCCGGGCGGTCCGACGAGGGCGCGGCGGTGTATTGACCTTCCGCGGGACCTGTCCCGCGCGGTTCCCAACGACGGCAGTCGGGAGCCGCCCTTGCGCGGCGACCGTCCGGATGCGTTCGAAGGCGCCGCCGCGGCCTTGACTGCCCCCGCCCCGCTGCCCGGCTCCCATTCGGGCAGTCCGGTCGGGACGGGTCCCCCTCACCCTTTTCTCCCGACGGGGCGGTGCGGCGACCTGAGGCATGCTTCGCATGATCCGAACCCGAACGATACTGGCGTTGGCTGCCGCGGCCGTCATCCTGTTCCCGAGCGCGATGGCGCTCGGACTCGAGGACCTCGGCCGCATCGTCCTCACGCGCGCCTTCGACGAGAACGGCGAACTCATGGTCGAGCAGGGGATCGAGGCCGGCCATCCTGAGCTCATGTACACCGACCACTACCTGCGCCTCGGTCAGCTCGACGCGAAGCCCGGTGGAGGCGCCGATCCCGGCACGGACTGCGAGTCGGACAACTACCGCCTCGCGGGTTGGCACTGGACCTCCTCGTACCGCGCGCAGTCCGACAGCTACGCGAGCATCGTCGGGTCCTCGCTCGGCGAGTGGGACCAGAACGCCGGTGGCTCGTCGATCTCCGCGGGCTCGGGCTCGGGCGACAACGGGAACGCGGGCGTGCTCGACGGCGTGAACCAGCTCGAGTGGGAGAGCCTCGGCGCCTCCTCGACGGTCGCCGTCACGACCACGTGGTCCTACCGCGGCTCGGGCGTCGCGGTCGAATCCGACGGCCGGTACAACACGTACTATCCGTGGTCCACGAGCGGCGCTTCGAACGCGATGGACGTCGAGAGCGTCGTGCAGCACGAGACGGGCCACACGTTCGGGCTCAACCACCCGAGCGGGTCCGGCATCGAATGTCTGACGATGTACGCCTACGTGAACTACGGCTGGACGCACGGCCGCACGCTCGGGGACGGCGACATCCTCGGCATCAAGGCGATCTACGGGTGATGCCGAGGATGGCCATGCGCCGGCCGTGGGCCGGCGCGTGGGCATCCGGGCATCAAGGCGATCTACGGGTGATGCCGAGGATGGCCATGCGCCGGCGGTAGGCCGGCGCTTCCTTCATCCTCCTTCGTTTTTCACTTGTTTTCCTCCTTCGTCCCCTCCGTTCCTTCACGGCATGGACAGGTAGACGCTCCGAGGAGCGAGGTGATACGGAACCGCGGCGTTGCTCGGCCATGCACCGCGCCGGCGCGACGTTACCGCTCGCCGCGCTCGCCCTCCTCGCCGTGGGCGCACCCGCGACCGCGTACGGCGCGTGCGACCTCGCCGAGTGCCCGGACCTTCCGCCCGTCTGCGATGCCGTCGGGTGCCCCACGACGGAGGACACGGACGGCGACGGAGCAGCAGACGAGGTGCACCACTGCAGCGGCGCGTCCTGCGAGCACCTCGACGACGAGGACAGCGACGGCGACGCCGACACCGCGCGCGCCTCGGTGGCGATGGGCGAGCACGTCACGCTCAACTCGAACGCGAACCTCACGTCGCGCACGAGCCGGACGCAAGCGTACGTCGCGGACGCGCCGGACGCGGAGGAATACTTCCTGGTGTACGTGCTCGCGGACATCGACGCTTCGGGCGACGCCGACGAGACGAGGCTCCACGAGGCGACGCTCTACACTGGCCTATGGCTCGTGAACGACGCGGCCGCGCAGTACGAGGAGCTCGCGGGCCTCGAAGCGCACGCGCACGACCACGATGACGGCGCGGACGACGTCACCGTCACCATCCGCAAAGGCATCGAATAGGCACGTCACCGCAGCCGCACTTTGGTCGGCTCCGGCTCCTCCCACTGCGGCCGATCACGCTCGTCGTCCCAGAGCCGCACGAACCACTCCGGCGCCCACTCGCGGGCCGGCTTCGGGTCCGGGCCTTCCCACGCGAAGAGCACGCCGAGCCAGAACCCCTTCACCTGCCGGTACGTGAACGGCACCACGACGACGGAGGCCGCAAGGAGGACGCCGAGTTCAGCGACGGCCGGGAGGCCCGCGAAGCGGTGGAGCGCGAACAGGAGTCCGAGGAGGATGGCCGCGCACAGGAGGAACGCGATCTCTGCGCCGCCCGTCCAGTCGCCCGCGTCGCGTTGCCAGACGCGGCCGCACGCCGGGCAAGCGCGGTGCTCGACGAAGAGGGAGCGGAAGATGCGCCCGCGACCGCAGTCCGGGCACCGAAGCCGGATGCCGCGGAGGATCGCGAGCCACGCGCCCATGGGGAACGGTGGACAGGCCAAGGTAAGAAGGTTCGCGGCGCCGCCGCGCGACGGACCGTCGCGGCCGCCTCCGGTCCCTTGATGGGAGCGCGCTTCCCTCGCCCGGCGTGGCCCGGATCGTGTTGCGCCGCGCGAGGCTCGCGGACCTCGAGCTCCTCGTCGAGCATCGCCGGCGCATGTGGGAGGACATGGGCAAGCACCAGCCAAGCCTCGTCCGGGGCGCGGACGCCCCGTACCGGAAGTGGGCACGAGCGCGGCTGCGGGACGGCATGCTCGTCGGCTGGGTCGCGACCTCCGGCCGCGCCGCCGTCGCGAGCGGCTGCGTCTGGCTGCAGCCTGTGCAGCCGCGGCCGGGCGACGACTCTGGCCTGCGACCGTACCTTCTCTCGATGTTCACCGAGCCCGCGTGGCGCGGCCGCGGCATCGCGCGGAGGATCGTCCGGGAAGCGATGCGGTGGGCTCGACGCGAAGGTCACGGCTGGATGTCGCTTCACGCCTCGGACGCGGGCCGGTCCGTCTACGAGGGGCTCGGCTTCGAGCGGACCTCTGAGATGTGGCGCCGGCTCGCGCCCCCCCGATGAAAGGCATCGACCGTCGAATCCTTCGTGGGGACCGCCGTTCCCCGTCCGCCCGATGGACGAGACGCCTCGCGCCCGCAACGAGCGGCTCGTGCGCGCGTACCTCGACGGCGAGCTCCTCGAGGGCCGCGCGTTCCTCGAAGAGCGCGTGCGCCACCTCTTCCCGGGTGGCTTCCTCGGCGCGCTCGGCAACCTCGTCGCGCACGGTCTGTGGCACGCGCTCGGCGAGCACGAGATCCGCAAGCGGGTCCGCGAGCAGTTCGGCGTCCTCGCGTCCGCCGCGCGCGACGTCGAGGCGGCGGGCCTCGACGCGGCGCTTGCGACGTGGTCGAAGGTCGGCCTCGAGACGGAGGAGCTCGTCCACCGAGGTAACCGCCACCATGCCCACTGGCCCGAGCTCGAGGCGCGACTCGCGGAGGGGTTCCGCGAGCGCGTCCGTGCGCTCGCCCCCGTGCTCGGGTACGCGGGGCCCGCGACGACGTACGAGGAGCTCGTCCGTGGCGCGTACCCGGACCGGCGCGTGCCGGAGGGGATCGTCCTCCACCAGGTCGCGCACGCGCGCGTGGTGAACGACCTCGTGCGCAGGGAGCCGGACCTGCTCCGCTTCCCGAAGCCCCTGCTCAAGCACCTGTTCCCGCTCCTCGACGATGCGACCGAGTGGTACGAGCGCCGAGCGAGGCAGGAATTCGAGAGGATCTACCGCCAAGGTTGAGCCGGCGCGCCTTCGGGCGCGCCGGCTCTGTATGTCGCCGACGCGAAGGGCACGCCTACGGGAGGAAGATCGTCACCGGCGAGGGCCCGAGCGGGTTGTGGCTCCATTCGAACGAGGCGAATCGTTGCTCGTAGGTGTCGCCGTAGCACGTGGTGCTGTTGAACGACTCGTTGCACTCGGACCACTCCGTGATCGTCGTCCCGACGAACGCATGGATGCCGTCGGGGCCGTTCGCATGCAGACCGTCCGTGCAGCTGCTCGATTCGCGGCGGTGGTAGCGCTGCGCGGAGCCGCCTTCCTCTTCGGACGAGGCCGTGCAGGTCTGGCCGGGTCCGGCGGACGCAGCGAGCCCCTCGGCCTCCGCGTATCCGCGCTGGCTGCAGTCACTGTCCGACCTGCGGGAGTCGCTCCACCACGAATCGTAGCCCCACGGCCCCCAGTTCGAACCGTACGTATAGCTGGAATCGTACGTGCTGTTGCAGACGTCTCGCTCCCCGGCGGCCGCGTCGATCGATCCGTGCGAGGCGTTCGCGCCGATGTCGCAGCCGGAACGGTAGGAGGACTCGTCCGAGTGCTCGGCGAAGCT
>DATDQL010000156.1:0-2810 GCA_035292305.1 Thermoplasmatota archaeon | reverse complement strand
GGCCACGAAGAACGGAGGCGGGAGCGCGGCGAACGCGCGGCGCCTCCTCGCGGCGGCCGCGTCGAGGAGCGCGGCGTCTCCGATCTCGCCGGAAAGGTACCGCTCCTCGGCCTCCTTCTCGTGCGCGTCGACCTCGGGGGCGCCGCGGATGGGCGCGAGCTCCGCGCGCGCGCCGAACGTCGCGCCCGGCCGCGGCACGGCCGCGTTCTCGAGCAGGGCGTGCGCGGTGTTGCGCGGGCCTCCGCACGCGCCGCACACGCGCACGCGCGCGCCCGCCGCGCGCCAGTCGATGAGGACCGCGGGGAGGGCCTGCGGGTGGGGGCACGTCCACGCGCCGTCGTGCTCGGTGAGGCCGAGGCGCTCGGCTTCCTGCGCGACGTACTCGGCCGGGACGGGGCCCGTGCGGTGCGTGCAGACGACGGCGTCGCCGACGGCGAAGAATCGGAAGCGCTTCTTCTTCACGAAGTCGGAGAACGCGAGGAGGCGGAGTCGCGGGTCGTCCCAGTGCTGCAGGCCGAGGTAGTGGTGCGCCGCAGCCGTGCCGCGCATCGCGTACGGGTACGTGCCGAACGGGAGCTTCGCCTGCGCGACGTACGGGAGTTCCCCGTCGCCTCGGGCGAGGAGGAGCGTCCCCGCGTACGCTTTCACGAGACCGCGGCCGCTCTTCGACCGACGCTGGAGGTACGCCTCGTCTTCCCGGCGAGCGTGCACGTCGGCGAGGGCGCGGTTCAACCTCGCGAGCGGGCAGAAGAAATGGGACCCCACGCACTCGACCTGGGCGAGGTCGGGGTCGTCGAGGTGAGATCGCGCGTTCGCGAGGATGTCCTTCGACTCCACCTTGCCGGCGGAGCGGATCCTCGAACGGCGCTTGCGGGCCATGGCCCGTGTCACTTCTTGCGCTGGGCGGCCCACGCGTAGTTGCGGAGCTTGGCGGAGGCGCCGAAGCCGCAGCTCGCGCACGTGCGCTTCGTCACGTTGAACGAGTGACGTCCGCAGCGGCGGCAGCGCGCATGGCTCCTCGAGTTCCTCTTACCCATCGAGGCCGTGCCTTTCGACATATGAGGCCGGGCCAAGGCAGGACCTCTCATAAAGCCTTCGGCGGGGGTGCCCTTCATGCCGAGGGAGCCGGTTCTCTGCGCGTGCAGGAGATCTGGGTCGAGAAGTACCGTCCGCGCCGCCTCGACGAGATCGTCGGCCAGGACGAGATCATCCAACGGCTCAAGGGGTACGTGAAGGCCAGGAACCTGCCGCACCTCATGTTCGCGGGGCCGCCGGGCACGGGGAAGACGACGGCGTCCATCGCGATGGCGCGCGAGCTCTTCGGCGACGAATGGCGCATGAACTTCCAGGAGCTCAACGCCTCCGACGAGCGCGGCATCAACGTCGTGCGCGGCAAGATCAAAGACTTCGCGCGCACCGCGACGATGGGCGAGGCCGACTTCAAGATCATCTTCCTCGACGAGGCCGACGCGCTCACGCACGACGCGCAATCCGCCCTGCGCCGGACGATGGAGAAGTACGCGGCGACGACGCGCTTCGTGCTCTCGTGCAACTACTCGTCGAAGATCATCGAGCCCATCCAGAGCCGCTGCGCGCTGTTCCGCTTCCGACCGCTCAAGCTCGAGGAGGTGAAGAAATACGTCCGCCGCGTCGCGACCGAGGAGAAGGTCCAGGTCACGCCGGACGGGCTCGAGGCCCTCGTCTACGTGGCCGGCGGCGACCTCCGCAAGGCCGTGAACACGCTGCAGCTCGCCGCGGCCTCCGGCACGAAGGTCGACGAGGACACCGTATTCGTCACGACCGCGACGGCGCGGCCGGAGGAGATCCGCGCGATGCTGAACCTCGCCCTCGAAGGCAGTTTCATGAAGGCGCGCGACAAGCTCGACGAGCTCCTCATCACGTACGGCCTCAGCGGCGAGGACATCGTGCGGCAGATCCACCGCAGCGTCTTCGACCTCAACGTGCCGGACCCGATCAAGGTCGAGCTCGTCGACAAGGTGGGCGAGGCCGACTTCCGCCTCGTGGAGGGAGCGAGCGAGCGCGTCCAGATCGAGGCGTTGCTCGCGCACTTCAGCCTGACCGGGAAGCGCGTGAAGTGACCTTCGCTTCGGCGTACCTCACGGCGTCGCGCACGCGCTCGCCGTGCGGAAGGCCGCCCCGTCGCGCAGCACGTTCACCGTCGCGCACACCTTCACCGGGCGCCCGCAGCACGTCGTCGTGCCCTCTAGGGGCCCGATCGAGCAGAACCCTTCGAAGCAGGGGAACGTGCTCGTCGTCGTGCTCGTGCCGCCGTGGTCTGCGACGGTCGTGAGGATCGTGGAGTAGTCCGAGGTCGGCGGCCGGAGCACGTCCGCGCGCACGATCCAGTGCGTCGCGCTCGCGGTGGACTCGACCCACACGCTCGCGCACGCGCCGATGCCGAGGTACGCCGCGGAGCCGGGGCCGTCGGTGAACGGCGTGAGCTGCCCGCGCCAGTCCCCCGTGTAGGTGCATTCGCCCGACTGGGAGGTGTTCGTCCCTGCGAAGCCGACCCCCGAGACCACCAGGAGGAGGGAAAGGCCTGCGACGAGCCCGAGCCGTACGAGCATGGGGGACACGGCCGGGCCTCTGCGGCGAGGGGTCCTGAGGCTTTCGCCGGTGGCGGCGGAGGGTTGATAATGGGCTTCGCGGCGGCCTACGAGGCGCATTCGACGACGCGATACTCGGTGACGCCGCACGCCCCGCAGGCGTAGGTGTCGCGCAGCCCTTGGAGCGTCCACCCGTGGACGTGCGTGCAGCCCTCGCCGCACTGGGGGCAGCAGCCGTCGGTC
>DATDQL010000155.1:0-2303 GCA_035292305.1 Thermoplasmatota archaeon | reverse complement strand
GCGCGCGCCGATCTGCTTGCGCGCGCGCTCGATCATGCGGGCCTCCTCCTCGGTCGGCCGGAAGCTCACGACGTCGGTCACGACGAGCCATGGGGCGTGCCCGGGCATGAACGTTGTCCCGAGGTCCGGGGTTGTATACATCGAACCATGAAAGTATACGTGGCGGAGCCAGGCGATCCGGACGGCGGCCGCGTGGCGTGCATCGCGGTCGGGACGGGGCGAGGTCACAGGCTCGTGCATCGGATCGGGTCCGGGGTCGGGCATGGGCGCGGTCGTCGCCCGTCCGCCGCGCGGAGCCGACAGCCTGAAGTCGCGTCCGCGCCGTCGTTCGGCTGGTGCCAACGAACGCAGAGCTCCTCGGTGGCGTCCTCACGATCGTCGCCGCGCTCGGGGTGGCAACGCTCGGCGTCCTGGTCTGGCGCGTCGGCCCGGAGCGCCCCGCGAACCGCGCCTTCGCCGTCCTGTCGGTCGTGTACGGCTACACCCGCCTCGTCCCGGGCCTCGGGCCGATCCTGCAGGACTTCCCCGAGGCGATCCGCGCGATCATCATCTTCGGGATCCCGCCCGTCGGGCTCCTCCTCGGTGCCATGGTGTGGTTCGCATCCGTCCACCCACGCCCGCGCGGTCTCGCGGCGCGCCCGTGGGGCGCGAGCGTTCTCGTCGCCGCGTCCTTCGCCGCCTCGCTCGCCCTCGTCCCGGCCGCCGCAGCCTCCGAGTTCGACGGCACGCGCCTCTTCGGGCCCATCGTGATCGTGCCGGCGCTCTCGGCCGTGTTCTCGGTTTGCGTCGCGTTCGCGTTCGCTTTCGAGGCGCGGCGCACGGACGGCGCATCCCTCCGGCTCCTCGCGGTCGCGTTCTCGCTCTACCCCGCGGCGCTCGCGGCCGGAGCGCTCTCGCCGACGGGCGGTATCGTGTGGCAAGGTGTCGCCCTCGTCCTCGAGACGCTGTGCGGCGTCGGCTCGCTCGGCGTCGCGGCCGTCCTCGCCTGGCACGGCGGCGTCGCCGGGCGGCTGGCAGCGGTCGCGGTCCTGCTCTTCCTCGCAGCGTCGACCCTCTTCGTCGGGAGCATGCCCGCGAACGTCGGGCCCCCCGCCGCCGTCGCGCGCCTCGGCCTTCCGGTGCTCGTCGCCTACGCGCTCGTCCGGCAACGCCTCTTCGACGTCGACGTCAAGATCAAGTGGACGATCAAGCGCGGCACGCTCGCCGCGGTCTTCCTCGCCGTGTTCTTCGTCGTCGCGCAGCTCGCGCAGACGTTCTTCACCGAATCGTACGGCCTCGTCGTCGGCGGCGTCGCGGCCGGGCTCCTGCTCTTTGCCATCGCCCCGCTGCAACGCATGGCCGAGCGCGTCGCGGACCGCGCGATGCCGGGGGTCACGGACCTCCGCGCCCTCGCGGAGGCCTCGGGGAAGGAGGAGGCCTACCGCGCCGCGCTCGAGATGGCTCTCGCCGACCGTGTCATCACGCGCCACGAAGAGCGCGCGCTCGCGAAGCTCGCGCACGAGCTCGGCATCCCCGGACCGCGCGCGCTCGACCTGAGGGAGGAGGCGGAACGGGCGTCGTCGGACGCGGCGCGCGGGGATCGCGCGCCGGCCCTCGCATGACGCGCCGAACGCTTATGGGGCGGGATGCGGCTGGAGCCGTGTGCCCCCGGTCGGCTACCTCGTGAACGTGGCGGGCGGCGTCCTCGTCGCCGCCCTGGGCATCGTGGTCGGCAGGCTTCGGCCGCGCGGCGCCGCGAACGTCACGTTCGGCCTCTGGGCATTCGCGTTCGGGGGCGGGTTCGCCCTCTCGAACGTCCCGTACCTCGCTGGGCAGAGCCCCGAGGAGTACTACGCCCGGGGCGGACTCGCCTACGTCGCGGGCGCGCTCGTCGTCATGCTGCTCGCTGCGGCCTCGATCCTGTTCGTCCGGCTCGGGCTCATCGTGCCCGGCCCGCTCCCGAAGGGATCGCGCCGCATCCTCGTGCTCCCGCTCGCGGTCCTTGCCGCGGACGTGGTCGTCACGACGGCTTCGGCCGCAGACAAGGGGCCGGCGCTGGCCGTCGCGGCGGCTGCCTGGGGCGCCGCGATGGGGTCCCTGTGGGCCGTGCTCGTCCTCCTCGCCCTGCGCTTCGACGCCGAGCCCGGCCCGGGGGGACGCGCTCGCATCCAGATCGGGCTCGTCAGCGCGGCCACCCTCGTCTGGATCGGCCTCATCAGCGGGGCCCTCGCGCGCGCGACTCCGAGCGACCCGCCCGAGAGCGCCATCGTCGTCGCGGCGGGCCGGGTCGGCCTCGCGGCCGCCCTGCTCGTCTCGGGGCTGTG
>DATDQL010000154.1:0-4486 GCA_035292305.1 Thermoplasmatota archaeon | reverse complement strand
CCCGGCGTCTCGCATCGTTCTACGCCGCCCACCGCACGGGCTGACCGAGTTCGAGGACCGAACCAGACCGGCCTTCCCTCCGCTCGCGCGCGGCGCCGCATGCGCCCCACGCCGCTCACGGCGCTCGCCGCGGCGCTCCTCCTCGCCGCGGCCTCGGCCGCGGCGCTCCTCCTCGCGGACGAAGGCGAGCGATACGCGCCGAAGCCGTTCGACGCGCCTTCGATGGGCCTCGGCGACCTCGACGGCGACGGCCTGCCGGAGCTCGTCGCGCAGAACGACGACCAGCGGCTCTACGTGATCTCGCCCGTCGACGGTCGCATCCTCGTCACGCTCGAGACGGAGTATCCCGACGACTGGCCCGTGCGCTCGATCAACTCTCCCGTCGTCGCCGACGTCGACGGCGACGGGAAGCTCGACGTCGTCGCGGTCAACAGCGCCGCGGTCGCGTGCGTCTTCCGGCACACGGGCGGGACCGGTCCGCGGATGCAGCTCGAGAGGAGCTGGTGCTCGCGCGCCAACGAGTTCGACCGCTTCAACGCCGCGGGGGACGGCGGCGCGTGGGTCGAGGACGTGGACGGGGACGGGAAGGCCGAGATCTTCCACCAGACGGAGACGTTCGGCGTGTTCGCGTGGGACCACGACGGGAGCCTGCGATGGTCCCGCAACAAGACGGGCGGGAACGCGGAGCCCATCGTCGCGGACCTCGACGGCGACAAGCGTAAAGAGGTCCTCTTCTTCGGCGACTCGGGGGAGGTCCGCGTCTTCGACGCGTCGACGGGCGACTCGCGCTGGGCATATTGGGCGAGCGGTCGCGGCGGCGTCAAGCCCGGATCCATCCCGAGCGCGGGCGCGGCCGGCGACCTCGACGGCGACGGCAAGAAGGAGGTCGTGGTCCTCGCGCGCGACGCGCACGACGCGGAGAACTACACGAACGACCACCTCGGGGTCATCGTCCTCGGGTCCGGCGGCACGCTCCGGTGGATGCGGCAGCCCGAGTGGGGCAACCCGATGTCGTACACGCACCCGATCCTCCACGACCTCGACGGCGACGGCCGCAAGGACATCCTCGCGGCGGATTGGAACACGATCGGCCACATCCCCGGAGACTGGGAGCGTCTCGGCCCCGGCCACGTCTTCGCGTACGACGCCGACGGCGAGCTCCTGTGGATGACCACGGTCGACAACTCGTGGTCGAACGACGACCTCGGCCTCGCGGACGCCGACGGCGACGGGGACCTCGAGGTCCTCGCGGTCGGCTTCGGCCCGAAAGGGGACGGCGTGTGGATCCTCGACGCCGCGACCGGGAAGAAGGAGCGCCACATCCCGTTGCCCGACGGCGGCACCGTGCTGCGCGGCCCCGTGCTCGGCGACTGGGACGGCGACGGCGGACTCGACCTGGCGGCGTCCGTGCACGCAGGCGGCCGCGGAGGGTGGATCTGGACGACGCCCCTCGACGCCCCCTGCAAGGTCGCGTTCGGCGGCTTCCAGGTCCGCGAGCCGTGCGGCACGGAGGAGGCGCTGCGCGCGGAGCGCGCCGAGGCCGCCGAAGACGAGCGCCGGCGACTCGCTGCCGAGGAGCGGCGCATCGCGAGCGAGCGGCGCGCCGCCGAAGCCGCGCGCCTCGTGGGCGTGCTCACCCTCGGCGTGCGCGGGGAGGACGGCGACCTCGCGGCGTTCAATACTCTGGTCCGAGCATGACGTCCGACAAGGCTATGACAACGCCCCGCTTTCGCCGCCGCCATGCGCGCGCTCGTCACAGGCGGGGCCGGATTCATCGGCAGCCACCTCGTGGACCGACTCCTCGCGCAGGGGCACGAGGTCGTCGTGTTCGACAACCTCTCCTCCGGCCGCACGGAGTTCCTCGCGCAGCACGCCGGGAACCCGCGCCTCAGCATCCTCCATGCCGACCTCCTCGATCTCGGCGCGATCACGCGAGCGATCGTCGGCGTGGACGCGGTCTGGCACCTCGCCGCCAACCCCGACATCCGCTACGGCATGGAGCACACGGACTGGGACCTCAAGCAGAACGCGGTCGCGACATACAACGTGCTCGAAGCGATGCGCAAGGCCGGTTGCAAGCGCATCGCGTTCGCCTCGACGTCGACGATCTACGGCGAGCGTGTCGCTGTCCCGACGCCCGAGGACGCCGCCCCCGTGCTCCCGATCAGCCTCTACGGCGCGTCGAAGCTCGCGGGCGAGGCGTACGTCTCGGCCTTCGTCGGCACGTTCGGCCTGCAGGCTTGGATCTTCCGCTTCGCGAACATCATCGGGCCGCGCGGGACGCACGGCGTCATCGTCGACTTCGTCGAGAAGCTCAAGAAGGACCGCACCCGCCTCGAGGTGCTCGGCGACGGCCGGCAGTCGAAGAGCTACCTCATGGTCGACGAGCTCGTGGACGCGATGCTCCTCGTCGTCGACCGCGCGAAGGAGCCGATCAACGTCTACAACCTCGGCTCGAGCGACGCTCTCGAAGTGCGGCGCATCGCGGAGCTCGTCCTCGACCGCACCGGCCAGCGCGGCGCGCGCATCGCGTACACGGGCGGCGCGCGTGGGTGGGCCGGGGACGTGCCCCGGATGCTTCTCGACACGACCGCGGTGAACCGTCTCGGGTGGAAGGCGAAACGCACGAGCGAGGAGGCCGTGCGCGAGGCGGTCGAGGCCATCGTCGCTGAACGATGGTAGGCGCCGCCGCGCCGGCGAGGTGGCTCCAGCATGCGACGGATCGAGCAGGCGGTCATCCTCGCAGGAGGGCTCGGCACGCGCCTCGGCGAGCTCTCGCGCGCGGTTCCGAAGCCCATGGTCGACGTCGCCGGGAAGCCCTTCCTCGAGCACCTCCTCGCGCTCCTCCGCGATCGCGGCTTCCGCGAGGCAGTCCTCCTGACAGGCCACCTCGGCGAGGTCGTGGAGGCGCACTTCGGGGACGGCTCCGCGCTCGGCATCCGCATCCGCTACTCCCGCGAGCCCGCGGCGCTCGGGACCGGCGGGGCGCTCCTCCTCGCCCGACCGATCCTTGACGAGGCGTTCCTCCTGACCTACGGCGACAACTGGCTCCCGCTCGACCACCGCGCGCTCGTGGCGGCGTTCGAGCGCGACCGACCCGCCGCGATGGTGACGGCGCACACCGGAGAGGGCACGGACGTCCCGCGCAACCTCGCGGTCCGGCCCGACGGTCGCGTGCTCGCGTACGACAAGAAGGGGGCCGCGCCCGGGCTCAACGCGGTCGAGGCCGGCGTGAGCGTGCTCACGCGCGGCGTGCTCGACCTCCTGCCCGAGGAAGGGCCGTCGAGCTTCGAGGAGCTCGCGTGGCCGGCGCTTGCGGCCGAGGGGCGGCTCCGCGCGTTCTGGACGACGGAAAGGTTTTACGACATCGGGACGCCTGGCCGCCTCGAGGCCATCCGCCGTCACCTCGGAGGACGTCCCGGTTGATCATCACGAGGACCCCGTTCCGCGTCTCGTTCGTCGGCGGTGGGACCGATCTCGAAGCGTACTACCGCAGCGGACACGGATCCGTCGTCTCGACGACGCTCCGGAAGTACATGGTCGTGACCGTGAACCGCAAGTTCGACGACAGCATCCGCGTGAGCTATTCGCAGACCGAGATGGTCGACGCGCTCGATCAGGTCCGCCACGAGCTCGTGCGCGAGGCGATGCGGACGACCGGCGTCACGCGCGGCGTCGAGATCACCACGATCGCCGACGTCCCCGGACGAGGGACAGGGCTCGGCTCCTCCTCGTCGCTCACCGTCGGCCTCCTCCACGCGCTCTACGCGCACCGGCACCGTCACGTGGGCGCCGCACGGCTCGCCGAGGAGGCGTGCCGCATCGAGATCGACACGCTCGGCGCCCCCATCGGCAAGCAGGACCAGTACGCGGCCGCGTACGGAGGCCTCAACTACATCCGCTTCAACGCCGACGGGTCCGTGTTCGTGGACCCCATCATCTTCAACCCCGCGACACGACGCGAGCTGGAGGGTTCGCTCCTCATGTTCTTCACCGGCCAGACCCGCAGCGCAGGCGACATCCTCACCGAGCAGAAGGCGAAGACCTCCGCGGGCGAGAAGACCCGCTTCCTCGACGCGATGCGCGACCAGGCGGCGGATCTCCGCGACGCGCTCCGCAACAACGACCTCACCCGCTTCGGCGACATGCTCGACAAGGCGTGGGAGATGAAGCGCGAGCTTGCGGGCGGGATCTCGAACCCGCGCATCGACCAACTGTACGCGCTCGCACGGAAGTCCGGCGCGCTCGGCGGAAAGCTCCTCGGCGCGGGCGGCGGCGGCTTCCTCCTCTTCTATGCCCCCGCCGAGAAGGTCGCTCGCGTCCGCGAGGCCCTCGCGGACCTGAAGGAGATGGAGTTCCGCTTCGAGCCCCAGGGCAGCAAGGTCATCTACGTCGAGGAGGACACGTGATGCCGGTCCTCGGTGTCCTCTATGCGATCGTGATGGTGGTCGGCGGCCTGTTCCTCCTCTTCGCGGGCCGCAAGCTC
>DATDQL010000153.1:0-4399 GCA_035292305.1 Thermoplasmatota archaeon | reverse complement strand
GCGGGGGTGAATCGCGGCGAAGCCGCGAGAGGGGGGTGCGCAACCCCCCTCCGCCCCGCCACCACGAAGCGCGCGAGCCTGTCGAGCGCGCGGAGTGGCGTGGCATGGAGTGCCAAGAGGCACGGAATGCCACGCGGGGCGGGACGATCATCACACCAGCCTCTCGATCGGGAGGACGAGGATGCCCGTGGCTCCGAGGGCCTTGAGGCGGTTGACCGTGTCGTAGAGGTGGGGCTCGTCCACGACCGCGTGCGCGGCGACCGTCTCGGGGTGGCCCGCGATCTCCATGATCGTGGGGCCCGTGAGGCCCGGGAGGATGCGACGCACGTCGTCGAGGCGCGCGCGCGGCACGTTCGCCATGAGGTAGCGCTTGCCGCGGGCGGAGAGGACGGTCCGCAGCGCGAACAGGAGGTCCTCGATCTCCGCCATGCGGGGAACGTCGGCGCGAGTCGCGTCCGCGACGATGACGCGCGCGCTGGACGTGAGCAACGTCTCGACCTCGCGGAGGTGGTTGACCTTGAGGGTGCTGCCGCTTGAAACGAGGTCGACGACGTAGTCCGCGACCCCGATGTGCGGCGTGACCTCCGTCGCGCCGCTCACCTCGACGACGGTGACGCCGTTGCCGAGCCTCTCGAAGAACGCGCGGGTCGTCCGCGGGAAGCACGTCGCGACCTTCGAGCCGCGCGGCACCTCCTTCGCGGAGCGCACGGGGGAAGCCTCGGGGGCCGCGAGCGAAAGGCGGCACGAGCCGATGTCGAGGTCGAGGAGCTCGCTCACGTTCTTGCCGCTCTCGACCACGAGGTCGTGGCCCGTGATGCCGACGTCGGCGACGCCGTCCTGGATGAACTCCGGGATGTCCTGCGCGCGGACGAAGAGGAGCGTGACGCGGCCGTCGAGGGCGGGCGCGAAGAGGCGCCGCTCGCTGCCGGGGTCCACGCGGACGCCTGCGCGCTGCAGGAGGTCGAGCGTCGAATCGGCGAGCCTGCCCTTGTTCGGGATGGCGACGCGTAGGCTCACGGTTCCCACCTGAGGCCCGGGACGAGAAGCGATCGCAGGCTATCGCGCGTGAACTCGATTCCCCCAAGGGGGACGCGCCTGGGAGCCGGGCACGTCTCCGTCGATGCCTCGCCCGGGATAAGAAGGCATCGCCCCGAGCGCTGACGCTAGCGCTAACGCTCGCGCGAGGGAGCGCGAGGGCAAGGGAACGCGAGGGCAAGGGAACGCGAGGGCCCGGCCACGAGGGGCAGGGACCGGGAGTCGACGGCGCTCCATCGGAGGGTCGCGACGAGCTGTGCGGGAAGGGGGCACGGGTCAACGCTCGTTCGCGGTCGCCCGCGCCCTCCCTCGACCAGGCAGCGCGCCCGCGTTCGCCCTCGTCGAGACCATCCGCCCGCGACCCGGCGCTGCGACGAGCGCGCCGTCCTGGACGATGGGCTCGCCACGCAACCACACCTCGTCCGGGAAGATCGCGCGGAGGCCCTCGAACGGGGTCCATCCGACGCGGCTGTGGAGACGACCCGCGCGGATGGGCTCCACGCGCGCGAGGTCGACGACGACGAGGTCCGCGTCGGAGCCCGGGACCAGCGCGCCCTTGTCGCGCAGGCCGAACGCCTCCGCCGGCATTCGCGTGAGCGCATCCGCGACCCGCGCAAGGGGGAGCTTGCCGTCGACGGCGAGCGCGAGGAGGAGCGGCGCCATCGTCTCGACGCCCGGGACCCCGGCCGGGCATCGGTCGAGGTCGAGCTCCTTCTCCTCGGCCGTGTGCGGCGCGTGGTCGCTCGCGGCGTGCACGCGCCCCGCGGCGAGCGCGGCGAGGAGCGCGTCGCGATCCGCTCGCGGCCGCAGCGGCGGGTTCATCTTGAGCCGGCCGCCGCGCTCGAGGTCGTCCTTCGTGAGGAGCACGTGGTGGGGTGCCACCTCCGCCGTGGCCCCCGGAGGGAGGGCGGCGAGCCCCTCGGCGGTCGAGACGTGGCACACGTGCAGGCGCGCGCCAGCGGGGCGCGGCATCGCCGCGATCCCCTCGATGGCCTCCCGCTCGCACGCGTTCGGCCGCTGCCAGTAGTGCGCCGCGAAGCCGCGCACGCCCTCCGGCGGCGTCGCGTGCCGTCGCAGGCAGGCTTCGCTCTCCGCGTGGAACGCGACCGTGCGGCCGCGCGAGGCCGCCGCGGCGATGGCACGACGCACGAGGGACGCGTCCTCGACGATGAGGTCACCGGTCGACGAGCCGAGGTAGACCTTGAGAGCGACGGCGTCGTCGAGGAGGCCGATGCCGTTCGCGACGTCCTCCTCGCGCGCCGCGAGGCCCGCGAAGAGCCCGAAATCGACGACGCTGCGCATGCGGGCGCGGCCGAGCTTCTGCTGCCACGCCTCGCGCGTCGTCACGGGGGGGTCCGTGTTCGGCATGTCGAGCACGGTCGTCACGCCGCCGAACGCCGCGGAGGTCGAGCCGCTCGTGAAGTCCTCCTTCGCGGGGTGCCCCGGATCGCGGAAGTGGACGTGGGTGTCGACGAACCCGGGGAGGATCAACCTGCTCCCGAAGTCCACGTCGGCCTTGCGCGAGGGTCCGCCGACATCCGCGATGCGGCCGTCTTCCATCCGGAGCGTGGCGTCACGGAGACGGCCCTCGGCGAAGATCCGCCCCCGGACGGTGCGCGCACCGCCTCGATCCGACGCGCGCGATGCCATCCGGCGCCGCGAACCGCGGTGCGCGGCATAAAAGCGAGGATTCCGCTCTTGGAAACCTTCATGGTGGGAGCCGACGAGAAGGTCAGCGGGGTCGAGCGTGCGGACCACGAAGGCGTGCCCGGATTGCGGCGAACCGCTCGCGAGCGTACCCTGGGTCTCGGGCGTCGTGTGGGAGTGCAGCCTGCACGGGGTCAGGGACTGGTGGTTCGAGCCGGTCGCGCCGCTCGACGCGCCCGCCGTCCGCCGCGCGGACGACTCCGGACTCCCCGGACCGCGCCTGGGTCCGAAACTCGACACGCGTGACCGCTTGCTGGACACGCGTGGCGGCTAGGCGTCCGAACCGCGGCGAACGTTTGCCATCTCCTATCACGGAAGGTTGATGCCGCGCGCGCACCGTCGGCGTCATCGAGCCCGATGTTCGCGGACCGGATGGGCGGCGTCGACATGTCGGGCATCCGCAAGATGTTCGAGCTCGCGGGCGCCGACGCCATCAACTTCGGCATCGGCGAACCGGACTTCCAGCCGCCGGAATTCATCATCGACGCCTTCGAGAAGGCGCTGCGCAGCGGCAAGAACAACTACGGCCCCTCGCAGGGCATCCTCGAACTGCGCGAAGCGATCGCCGCGAAGGAGCGCGACCGGTCGGGGGAGCTCACCGCCGACGGCGTCGTCGTCACGGCCGGGTCCACGAGCGGCCTCTACGGCATCATGCAGGCGTTCCTGAACCCGGGCGACGAGGTCCTGGTTCCCGATCCCGGTTTCGTGCTCTACGCGCCGCACGTCCGGCTCGCGGAAGGGCACCCTGTCTTCTACCCCGTGCTCGAGGACAAGCGCTACGTCCCGCAGGTCGAGGACCTCGATCGCCTCGTGACCCCGAAGACGAAGATGGTCGTGCTCAACACGCCCTCGAACCCGACCGGCGGCACCATCCCGGTGCGGGACGTCGAACGGCTCGCGGAGTGGGCGCGCTCGCGCCGCCTCGTGCTCGTGAGCGACGAAGCGTACGACGCCATCACGTACGAAGAGCCGCACGCGAGCTTCCTCGGCAAGTACGAGAACGTCATCTACGTCAACACGTTCAGCAAGACGTACGCGATGACGGGGTGGCGGATCGGGTACGTCTGCACGAACAAGGTGTACGCGGACGCGCTGAAGAAGATGAACTACCACCTCGTCGCATGCCCCCCCACCCCGACGCAATACGCGTGCCTCGCGGCCCTCGAGGGCCCCGCGGACTTCGTGAAGTCGATGGTCACGACGTTCCGCGAACGCCGCGACCTCATCACGAAGCTCATGCGCGACGTACCCGGCCTCCACATGGACCCGCCTCGCGGCGCGTTCTACGCGTTCCCGAGTTACCGGTTCGAGATGGACTGCAAGGAGCTCGCCATGCACCTCCTGCGCGCAGGCGTCGTGACGACACCGGGAGACGCGTTCGGCGCCAAGGGCGCCGGACACCTCCGCTTCAGCTACGCCACGTCGACGGACAACATCCGCCGCGGGCTCGCGATCGTCAAGAAGGTCGTCGAAGGGCTGCCGCGATAGGACGGTCAAGCTTGAAGCATCGAGGCGCGGTCGGCGGCTCATGTCCGTCGACGACGCGAGCGCGGCCCTCTCGGAGATGCGTTACACGGCGTACCTGGTCGGGACCCTGGGCCCCGCGGGCCCGCACTTCATGCTTGGGAACTGGGGCACGCAGGCGTCCTTCGATCCG
>DATDQL010000152.1:0-6813 GCA_035292305.1 Thermoplasmatota archaeon | reverse complement strand
CGAACCTTCACGAACTGCACGAGACGTCTGTTTTTGGTCCGTTCGTGATCGTTCGTGACGTCTCGAGGTCTTCGTGGACCCGGGGCGGCCCGCGGGGGCCCTCAGGTCGGCTTCGGCACCCCGGCCGACTCGACGACACGTCGGCGCAGGAGCTCCGCCTGCCACGCGAGGAATCCGGCGAGCAGCAGGAGCAGGAACCCGCCCGTGTACGGCCCGCCCGCGTCGAACGCGAGCACGACGCACACGACCACGAGCGCGACGGTCGCGCCGACGATGACGCCGCGGTGCCGCAGGAGAACGCCCGCGCCGACGACGGCGCCCATCGTGAGCGCGGTGGCGATCTCGACCGCGACGGACGAGCCTAGGGCGACGACGGAACCGTACACCGCGGCGAGCGGGAGCGCGAGGACGAACGCCGCGACGCCTACAGGGGCGACCGCGTCGTCGCGCCGTGCGAGGCGGTCGATCCCGACGAGGCCACCAAGGAGCACGAGCTGCGCGGCGAGCCAGAAGACGCTCCCGGACGCGTCCCCGTCGCTCAGCGCGACGGCCCACGTCGAGGCCGCGACGACGTAGGCGAGGGTCGCGAGCATGCGAGCGAAGGGGCGCTCGTGCCGCCACGCGAGGAGGAACGTCGCGGCGAGCATCACGATGAGCGGATAGAGCGGGACGGGGCGCGCGAACGCCGCGCCCGCGAGCGCGACGAGGCCTGCGACGAGGCACGCGTCCGAGAGGTGCGCGTAGCGCTCGGTCTCGCGGAGGACGATCCCGAGGCCGAAGAACACCGCGCCCGCGAGGAGGAACGCGATGGGGTCGTCCTGCCGCGCGAGGGCAACGGCGACGAACACGAGCGCGGCGGCGCCCGTCGCCACCGCGGCCATGCCGTGGAGGAACGCGGTCGCGAGGCTGTCGCTTCCGGGCGGGGCCTCCGTGAGGCGGCGCCGCACCTCGTGGGCGAGGATCGAGGTCGAGCCGGTCGTCGCGGCGCGGGAGCGCGTCTCCTCCATCGCGCGCTCGATACCCCCGCCCCGTCAAGAACGTGCCGTCCGCGAGGAAGGCCAAAGCCTTCAGGCCCCGTCGCGGTTCCACGGCGCGTGCCGGTCAGACCGAGCAAGGGACGAGCGAGGACGTCCCCGCGTACCCTCGCGACGATCTCCGTGAACGGCAGCGACCGGTCCGGCGTCGTTGCGCGAATGACGCTCCTCCTCTTCGAGCACGGCGCGAACATCGAGTCCCTCGAAGAGGAGGTCACGCGCGGGCAGTTCCACATGGCGCTCCAGGCGAGCTGGCCCGTCGCGCCCGACCGCGCCGCGCTCGGGTCGAGGCTCGCCGCGCTCGCCCGCGAGCTCGGGATGGACGCCCGCCTCCGCTTTGCCGACCCGCGGAAGCCGCTCCGCATGGCCGTTCTCTGCACGAAGGAGGGTGAGGCCCCCGAGGCGCTCCTCGTCGCGTGCGAGGGGCGGAGGATCAAGGCCGAACCCGTCGTCGTGATCTCGAACCGGAAGGATCTCGCGCCCCTCGCGCGACGCCACGGTCTCCCGTTCGCCCACGTCCCCTGGACGCACGGCGCGCGCGCCGAGGCCCGGGCGCTGAAGCTCCTCGACGAGCACGACGTCGACTTCCTCACGCTTGCGCGCTTCATGCGCATCCTCTCGCCCGCGTTCGTGTGGCGGTGGCGCAACCGCATCATCAACATCCACCCCTCGCTCCTCCCGAGCTTCCCCGGCGCCGCCTCGTACCGGCAGGCGTGGGAGCACGGCGTCCGCGTCGTCGGCGTCACCGCGCACTTCGTCACCCCCGGCCTCGATGAAGGCCCCATCATCGCGCAGGACGCGTTCCGGGTCCGCGCGAGCGACCCCCTCGCCGAGATCCAACGCAAGGGCCGCGCGCTCGAAGGGAGAGTGGTCGTCGAGGCCGTGCGGTTGTACGCGGAGAAGCGGCTCGACGTGCACTGGGGTAGGGTGCACGAGGGCTGACGCAGGGGGAGCGCAAGGGCAAGCGCACGCTCTAAATAGGCATCGCGTCCTCCCGCAAGCGATGCCCGAGGTCCACGTCCTCCTGGGGTCGAAGTCCGACGCTCCCGTCGCCGAGGCGCTCGCCTCGGTCCTCAAGGAGCTGGGCGTGTCGTACAAGATCCAGGTCGCGAGCGCGCACCGGACGCCGGAGCGCGTCGCGGAGATCGTGCGCGCGTCGGACGCGAAGGTGTTCGTGGGGATCGCCGGCGTCTCCTGCGCCCTGCCGGGCGCGATCGCGGCGCTCACCGTGCGGCCCGTCATCGGCGTCCCGGTGTCCGGGAAGGTGAACCTCGACGCGATCCTGAGCGCGGTGCAGATGCCGCCGGGCGTCCCGGTCGCTGCGGTCGGGCTGGATCGGGGCGAGAACGCGGGCATCCTCGCCGCGCAGATCCTCGCGGTCGCGAACCCTGCTCTCCAGAAGCGCCTCGAGGAGCGCCGCGTCGCCGCGGCGAAGAAGGTCGTCGCGGACTCGGCCGACGTCGAGCGGCTCTGAGTCGGTCGTCGGTCACGCGACGCGCACGCCGGGGACGACCGCCACGAGGAACGTCGTGTGCTCGACGCGCGTGTTGTCGGCTTCGTCGAACTCCGGGAGCGTGTCGGTCGGATCCACTTTGATCGTGAGCTCGAACTCCCCGGCCCTCGCCGTGGCCGTCCAGGGCAGGTCCACGACCGTCGAGGCTCCGCCGGCAAGCGCGGGCACGGTGGCAGGGCCGACGGTCTCCGCCTGCGTCGCGGCGTTCAGGTACGTCGCGCGGACGGTGGACGCCGGGGACGTCTGCGTCCCGTCGTTGCGGACCGTGACGCGGATGTGGCGCGTCGAGCCCTCGTCCTCGAACACCACCGAGGTGATCGCGAGGTCGGGCGCGCCGGGCGCGAGGACATGCACCGTGCCGCGCATGGCGGAGTGGAAGAGGCATCCGAACCCGAACGCGCCGCCGGTGGAGAACGTACGCACACAATCCGCGGCGGGGGCGGCGCGCGACGAGCACCACACCGTACTCGTGAGCGCACCGTTCACGACGGCGTTGACGGTGTGGGAGCCGGAGCCGGTCCAGTGCCACGTCACGCTCTCGCCGATCGCGACGACCGGCCGCGTCGGGGAGTAGAAGCTGTCCCCGACGGTGACGGTCGCCGACGTCGCAAGCACGGGCAGGGCCACGGCGACGAGCGTCGCCGCGACCGCGAGGAGCGCGCCTCCCGAGCGCATGCGGGAGACGTGGCTTGGGACGCCAAGAGCCTTTCGGCTGCTCTCAGTGCTCTTTCGCCACCGGCTCGCCCATGATCACGCCTAGAGCGTATGGCGTGTGGTTCTTGGCCCGGACCTGGCTCTCGTACATCCCCGCTACGGCCCCGTCGGGGTCGATGACGTACGTGATGCGCTTCGGGTAGCCGAAGAGCCCGATCGCCTGGTACTCGGCGAGCACCTTGCCGTCGGTGTCCGTGAGGAGCGGGAACGGGAGCTTCAGGCGCTTGCGGAAGGACGCGTGCGTCGACGCCTCGTCCCGCGAGACGCCGAAGACGACCGCGCCGGCACCGACGAACTCGGAGTGGCGGTCGCGGAACTCGCAACTCTCCGCCACGCATCCGGGCGTCTCGTCGGCCGGGTAGAAGAAGAGCACGACCCACTTCCCTGCGAGCTCGGACAGCCGCACGCGGCTGCCGGCGTCGTCGGGCAGCTCGAAGTCCGGCGCCGCATCCCCCACCTTCAGCATCCAAGACCGCAAGCGCGCACCCCCTTAAATCACGTCGCTTCGCGGTGTATGCCGCGACTGCGCCCCGCGCGCGCAGCCGCGACGCGTCGCACGCGACGACCCGCGGCGCGCGACGCAGTGAACCTTTATGCCGAGCGCGGCCTTGGCGTCGCGAGGAACTTGTTCGACCCCGCGAAGTTCGTCGAGGCTCAGGTGGCCGAGATCCGCGCGCGCATCCCGGCGCCCTCGACGGCGATCATCGCATGTTCCGGCGGCGTCGACTCGACGGTCGCCGCGGTCCTGACGGCGCAGGCCATCGGCGATCGCCTGGTGTCGATCTTCGTCGACACCGGCTACATGCGGAAGGATGAGCCCGAGCACGTCCGGTCGATGCTGAAGGACCTCCAGCTCAACCTCGACTTCGTCGACGCCCGCGCGGAGTTCTACGCGGCGCTCAAGGGCGTCGTGGAACCCGAGCAGAAGCGCAAGGTCATCGGCGAGCGTTTCATCCGCGTGTTCGAGCGCGAGGCGAAGCGCAACGACGCGACCTTCCTCGTCCAAGGCACCATCGCTCCCGACTGGATCGAATCCGGCGGCGGCGTGCGGGACATCATCAAGAGCCACCACAACGTCGGCGGGCTTCCCAAGGACATGGGGCTCAAGATCGTCGAGCCGCTGTACCACCTCTACAAGGACGAGGTGCGGAAGCTCGCCCGGCACCTGAAGGTGCCAGTCGCGGAGCGCCAGCCGTTCCCCGGCCCCGGCCTCGCCATCCGAGTGCTCGGCGAGGCGACGCCGGAGCGCACGGCGGTCGTCCGCGACGCTTGCGCCATCGTGGAGGAGGAGATCGACCGCGAGGTCGCGGCGGGCACCCTCGAGAAGCCTTGGCAGTACTTCGCCGCGCTCCTCCCCGTGCGCAGCGTCGGGGTGCATGGCGACGTCCGCGTCTACGGCGAGACCATCGTCGTCCGTGCAGTGGAGTCGCTCGACGCGATGAGCGCGCAGTTCTCGCGCGTCCCACCGGAGCTCCTCGAACGCATCTCGATCCGGCTCACGAACGAGCTCGGCAAGAGCGTGAACCGCGTCGTCTACGACATCACGCACAAGCCGCCGGGCACGGTCGAGTGGGAGTGACCCAGGGGCCGCAGGCTCCTGCCGGCCGCGTAGCGGCCGAAGGCGTCGCGAAGCGACGACGTTCTGGGTGGCCGAAGGCCACCCGTGGGCGCGCGAAGCGCGCCGGACGCTGCAGGGCGCAGCCCTGCAGCGCGTGAACCGCGTCGTCTACGACATCACGCACAAGCCGCCGGGCACGGTCGAGTGGGAGTGACGCAGGGGGACCGTCGAGTGGGAGTAACGCCCGACGCTCGCGCCCGTGGGCAACCTCTTTAGCCGCCGAGGCCCGTCCGGCGACCGTGGCGCGCCGCCCGAGACCCGTCCTCGCGGCCATCCCGCACGCGCTCACCGCTGCGCGCGTCGTCCTCGTGGGCTTCGGTTTCGTCCTCGCGTCACGCGGCGAGCGCGCGGCGCTCGTCACCGTCATCCTGCTTGCCGTCCTTACCGACATGGTGGACGGCCCCGTCGCGCGTCGACTCGGCGTCGCGTCAGCCCTCGGAGCGAACCTCGACTCGCTCGCCGACTTCGTCTTCTACCTCGCGCTCGCCGCGTGGGCGTACATGCTCGAGCCCGGCATCCTCGTCCCGATGACACCGCTCATCGCGGGCTTCCTCGCGCTCTACGTCCTCGCGCTCTGGGTGGCGCGCATGCGCCGCGGGATCATCGGGTTCCACAACCGGTGGTCGCGCCTGTCCGCGACCTTCGGCGTGGTGCTCGCGATCTACATCCTCGCATGGGGTTGGAACGTCATCCTCTTCGCGCTCCTCATGGGCGCGCTCGTGACGGACCTCTTCCAGCGTGCGCGGGCTTTGGCAGGGAAGCCGCCGAAGGCCCGGTTCTCGGTGCATTGAGCGGCGCGAGCCTTCCGTCGTCTTCGTCGGCCACGGTCCCTCCGGTCCACGAAGACCACGAACCTTCACGAACGTCACGAGCCACCAAGCGGATTCGTGGAGTTCGTGACGTGTCGTGGTCTTCGTGGCCTTCAACCGGCCCGCAGAGGGCGAGCGACGACGAGGCGCCTGCCGTACCAGATCCACGATCTCGTCCTCGAGCGACACGGCGGTCCGGGGTTCGTCACCTCACGCGGATGTCCTTCTCGACGCCGAACGAATGTGGCGAGGTGAAGTCCGCTGGCACGCGCGCGCCGATGCCGGGAAAGAGCGTCATCTGGATCGCCTCGGACGGCCCGAGCGCGACGTCGTACACGTTGACCTTGACGAGGTCGGAGGAGTCGATCGTCGGGTTCGCCGCCGAGAAGCTGCCGTCCGCGTCGCGGATGACCGTGAGGTCGAAGTTCGTCGCGGCGTCCGCGTACGTCATGGTCGAAGAATATGTGAGCTCCCTCACGGTCGTCCCGTCCGAGTACCGGAGGATCGTGTCCGCGAGGTCGACCGGGATCGCGCCCGCGGCGAGCGAGACGTGCAGGGTGAGGTTGTCGATCGTGCTCGAAAGGACGCCGCCCGGCGCCGCGCGGATGCCGTAGATCGTGTCCACGCGGAGGTTCGAGCCGACCTCGGCGGTCGCCTCTCGTCCCGTGGCCTGCGCGCGCTCCTGCAGCTTGCCGCTCGTCCCGATGAGGACGCCCGCGGCGAGGGCCGCAACGAGCACCATCGCGATGAAGACGATGAGCGTCCCCACCCCGACCTCTGCGCGGTCGTCGCGGTGGTGGGGCGGCATCGCTCGGGGTTGGTCCGCGACCCGTCTTGAGGCCTTCGGCGCTGCCCCCGGGGCGAAGGGCCCCCAAGGGGTCGTTCGTCCAGGCGAGGGGACACCACGACGGCTCGGTGTCGGGGCGCCTACGCGGCGGTCGGTTCGTGGATCGCGAGGACCGTGACGTGGTACTGGACGTCGTACGCCTATTCGTCCATGATGACGACGGGCGCGGCCTCGGGGTCGGGGCGCGCGACGACCGTCAAGGTGTACTCGATGTTGTACGGGATGCAACGGTAGCATCCGACCGCGTCGTCGTTGCCCGGGTTCATGAGGACCTTGAA
>DATDQL010000151.1:0-14897 GCA_035292305.1 Thermoplasmatota archaeon | reverse complement strand
CCACACCCACGTCTCCTTCGTTACCCGCATCCAGCTCGGAGAGCAGTTCCAGAAGCCTCCGCGTCCCCGTGTATCGCCAAGCGACGCCGCATCCGGCCGACCGGCCTCCGCGTCTCCTTCGTGGCCCGCATCCGGCTCGGAGAGCGCCCCCGACAGCCTCCGCGTCTCCGCGTACCGTCTCGCCGTTCGAAACCGAAACCGCGATGTAGCCCCCGCCACCCTCTCCGCACCGGGATGCAAGCGCGAGCCGCCACGCCCACCGCGGGCGCCGCCGCTCGACCGCTCCGGTGATCGCCCGTGAAGAGCCTTATCCAGGAAGCCATCGCCCGCGCGAACCAGGAGGCCGCCCTCGTCCGGCCCGCGGCCGCGCCGAGCGCCATCGTCCAAGCTCCGCCGCCCGCGGCCCCCTCGCCTGCTGCGTCGACCGCGCAGTACATCGTCGCGAACTCCGACGGAGGCCGCAACTCGACGGACGCGGAGCTCGCCCAACTCCTCGCGCAACTCCACACGCGCATCAAGGTCTTCGGTTGCGGCGGGGCCGGCTCCAACACCATGGTCCGCCTCGCGCAGGCGAACCTCGAGAACGTCGAGCTCTTCGCTTGCAACACGGACGCGCAGCACCTGCTCCACGCCGACGTCCCGAACAAGATCCTCATCGGACGCCATCTCACGCGCGGCCTGGGTGCTGGCGCGCTCCCACAGGTCGGCGAGCAGGCCGCGAAGGAGAGCGAGGAGGCGCTCCGTCGCGCCGTGCAGGGCGCCGACATGGTATTCGTCACCGCGGGCATGGGCGGCGGCACGGGCACGGGTTCCGCGCCTGTCGTCGCGCAGACCGCTCGCGACGCTGGCGCGCTCACGATCGCCGTCGTCTCGACGCCGTTCAAGCACGAGGGCGGCGTGCGCTTCGAGAACGCCGAAGCCGGCCTCGCTCGCCTGCGCGACGCGGCGGACACGACCATCGTCGTGCCGAACGAGAAGCTCCTCGAGGTCGCGCCGCGGCTCCCGCTCAACCAGGCGTTCCGCGTCGCGGACGAGATCCTCGTCCGTTCCATCCGCGGGCTCACCGAGATGATCACGAAGCCTGGCCTCGTGAACCTCGATTTCGCGGACCTCAAGACCGTCATGAAGAAGGGCGGCGTCGCGATGATCGGGCTCGGCGAAGCCGACGGCGAGCAGCGCGCGCATGATTCGGTCCTGGAGGCGCTGAACAGTCCTCTCCTCGACGTCGACGTGTCGACCGCGTCCGGTTGCCTCGTGAACGTCGTCGGCGGCAACGACATGACCTTGGCGGAGGCGCAGGCCGTCGTCGGCGAGATCCACCAGCGCGTCACGCCCGACTGCCGCATCATCTGGGGAAGCAGCGTGAACCCGGGCCTCGGCGGGAGCATGCGCGTCATGGTCGTGCTGACCGGCGTGAAGAGCCGGCAGATCCTCGCGCCGCAGACGCCGCGCAAGGTCGAGACGCACGAGGGGAGCTTCGACTTCGTGCTGTAAGGATGCGGCCTCGCTTCGCTCGGCCGCTCAAGGATCCGAGGGTAGCGCGGACGCACCCAACCCACGGCGTCGGGCCACGGTCCGGAGGAAAGCGCTATCTTCCCCACGGGGGCTGGGCGCGTCGGATGAAGGTCCGAACTTCCACGCGCGCGCTCATGTGCAACGAATGGGACCCCCGCTGCGGCGGCGGCCTCGGCAACCTGTGCAACGGCAACCCCTGGTTCACGTGCTGAGGGGATCGACGATGCACGTCCGCAGACCCACGCATGCGCTCATGTGCGGCATCTGCCGCCTCCCCGACCAGGTCTTCTCGGCGATCGGATGCGACTGGGACACGAAGGAGTGCCGGTAACTCATTAGTCCAAGGCCGGCGATGGGAGGTCCGTGACCCCCGAGCCGGCCGACATCCCCTACCTCGCCCTCCTCCGGGACATCCTCGACCACGGTGCCGTCAAGACCGACCGCACCGGGACGGGCACGCGGAGCGTCTTCGGCCGGCAGATGCGGTTCGACCTCGCGGAAGGCTTCCCGCTCCTCACGACGAAGAAGGTCCACACCAAGTCCATCGTCCACGAGCTCCTGTGGTTCATCCGCGGCGAGACGAACGTCCGCTCGCTGCACGAGCACAACGTCACGATCTGGGACGAGTGGGCCGACGAGGAGGGCGACCTCGGCCCCATCTACGGCAAGCAGTGGCGCTCGTGGAGGACGGCGGACGGACGCGTCGTCGACCAGCTCCGGCAGGTCGTCGACGGCATCCGCACGAACCCCGATTCGCGCCGCCACATCGTGAGCGCGTGGAACGTCGGCGAGATCCCCGAGATGGCGCTGCCGCCGTGCCACGTCCTGTTCCAGTTCTACGTCTCCGGCGGGCGCCTGTCCTGCCAACTCTACCAGCGCAGCGCGGACGTGTTCCTCGGCGTGCCGTTCAACATCGCGAGCTACGCGCTCCTGACGCGGATGGTCGCGCAGGTCACGGGTCTGGCCCCGGGCGAGTTCGTGCACACGCTCGGCGACGCCCACTTGTACGCGAACCATGTCGAGCAGGCGAGGCTGCAGCTCACGCGAGCACCGCGCGCGCCGCCGCGGATGGAGCTCGACGCGGGCGTGGGGGACATCGACGCGTTCCGGTTCGAGCACTTCCGCCTCGTCGGGTACGACCCGCATCCGGGCATCCCCGCGCCCATCGCGGTGTAGCCGTGCCCGACGCTGCGCGATCGGGCGCGAACCCTGCGTCGGATGCGGCCGGCGTCGAGCTCGTCCCCATCCTCGCCGTGGCGCGCAACGGCGTCATCGGCGTCGAAGGGAGGCTCCCGTGGCGTCTGCCCGAGGACCTGCGTCGCTTCAAGGCCATCACGACCGGCCACCCGATCATCATGGGCCGCAAGACCTTCGCCTCGATCGGGAGACCGTTGCCCGGACGGCACAACATCGTCGTGACCCGCGACCGCGCGTTCGCTGCGCCCGGGATCGAGGTCACGCATTCGGTCGAGGAGGCCGTCCAAGCCGCCGCGGCCCGCGACCGCGTGGCGTACGTCATCGGCGGCGCCGAGATCTACCGCGCGACGCTCCCCCTCGCGCGGCGCGTCCACCTCACGGTCATCGACCGCGACTTCGCGGGCGATGCGCGGCTCGACCCGCTCGATCCCGCGCTGCGATACGTCTTCGTCGACCTCGAACGCGTCCCGCCGCGTGCAGAGGGGCCCGGCGCCGCGCCCTCGTGGGGGGCGTTCCTCCGCATGGTGCCGACGCCGTAGACGGTAACCTTTCGTGGGCTCCTTTCGTGTCGCGGTTCGAGGCTCCTGCGCATCAGGTTGAATACCCCGGCGCAGCGAGCCTCCCCCATGCAGTCGTCGACCCGGCGGCCTACCACCCGCGCCGAGATCGTCCCTCTGTCGCCCGCCGACATCGCGGAGATCCTCCGCGCCGCCGAGTCGAAGGGCGTATGGTGAATCGGCCCTGCGAAGCCAAACCGCAACGCCTTTCTTCCCCGGCTTCGCTCGAAGCGGGGATGCACGCATGCGCTGGACGAAGCTGAGCGGCGGCCAGGCGAAGGGCATGTCCGCGGTGCTCGCGGCGCTCGCGGTGGCTGCCGCCGTGACCGCCGCTATCTATCCGTGGATGGAAGTGCGTGGGTCCGGCGCGAGCGTGTGGAGCACGTGGGACCAGGTCATGGACCGCCCGGTCGCCGACCTGCTCAGCCTCGCGATGCTGCCCGTCGCGGCCCTCGTCGTCGGGTTCGTCCTCGTGCTCACCGGCCTCGCCGGGAAGTCGCGGAACACGCGCGTGGGCGCGATCCTCCTCCTCGCGGCCGCGCCTCTCTACTACGTCGGCGTCATCCAGGAGGCCGGACGGCACGCGACGATCGCGGCCGGCTTCTGGCTCGTCCTCCTCGCGGCCGGGCTCGCCTTCGCGGCGGCGCAGACGTCGCCCACGCGAGGGTGAACGTCCCGACGCTTGATCGGTCGAACCTGCGGCTCCAAGAGGCTTGATACCGCCCGCGGCCGCTCCCGCTCCCGTGTCCCGCATCTCGACCGGCACGGGCGACCGAGGCACGACGGGCCTCGCCGACGGATCCCGCCTCGCGAAGACGGATCCGCTCTTCGAGGCCGTCGGCGCCGTGGACGAGGCGAACGATCTCCTCGGCGTCGCGGCCGCGATCGCCGACCCGGACACGCGGGCGACGTTGCAGGCGTTCCAGCGGGACCTGTTCACGCTCGGCGCGGACCTCGCGTCCCCCGAGTCGATGCGCGGGGCGATGCGCGTCACGGAGGAAGCGGTCCGACGCGTCGAGGCGACCACGGACCGGCTCGAGGCGTCGCTCCCTCCGCTCACGCGGTTCATCCTGCCCGGGGGCACGCCTCTCGCGGCGCACCTGCAGCACGCGCGAAGCGTGGTGCGGCGCGCGGAGCGTCTCGTGTGGGGCCTCGCCGCGCGCGTGAAGGTGAACCCGGAGGTCCTCGTGTACCTGAACCGCCTCAGCGACTGCCTCTTCCTGCTCGCGCGGCAGGCGAACCGCAAGGCGGGCGTGCCGGAGCCGGAATGGGAAGGCAAGGCGCGCTGAATCAGCAAGGCGACCGCAGCTCGTCGAGCCGCTCGGCCTTGATCCCGAGGCCCTTCACCCCGTCGATGCGCCCGACCTCGCGTCCCGCCACGAACACGAGGACGGTCGGCACGACCGGGATGCGATATCGGTCCCACAGCCCGCCCTCGTCGCTCACGTCCACGAGCACCTTCTCGATCCCCGGAAGGTCCGCCGACTCGAAGACCGGCAGGAACCGGCGCGCGTACGGGCACCAGTCGGCCCAGAACAGCGCCGCCACCCGCCCCTCACGCGCGAGCACGCGACGCTCGAAGTCGGCCTCGTCCGCGCGTTCCACAGGAAACGGGAGGTCGCCGACCTTCAAAAGCTTGCGGTAAGCCGGCGGACGCCGTCCCACAGGAGCCACGCCCCGAAGCCGGCGAGGACGGCAGCGCTCGCGACGGCGACGACCTTCTGGAACGTCCGGGACCTGCGGCCGAGGCGATGGAGGACAGACGGGAAGAACACGACCCACGAGAGGATCCCCGCGAACATGCCGACGAAGAGCAGGATCCCGAGGGACGCCATGAGCACCGTCCCCGAGCTCACCCACCATGCGAGGTTGAACGGACTCGTGAGCGCGACGACGAGACCCGTGACGAACGTGGCCGGTGCGACGCGGTCGACGTCGCCCGTCGCGCCGGCGCTGCGCCACGCGCCCCACGCGTAGAACAGCATGACGCCAGCCCCCGCGAGCGTCGCCGCGGCGAGGGCCCCGGGGTGCGCGGAGAGGACGGCGACGGCGCCTGCCCAGGCGACCAGGAAGAAGGTGAGATCAGCGGTCGTCGCGCCGAGGAAGACCATCATCCCCGCCGGCGCCCCCTTGCGGAACGTCGCGTCCACCGCGAGCGCGGTGACGGGCCCCGGGGGCGCCGCGAGCGACAGACCGAGGACGAAGCCGGTCAGGAGCTCGAGCACGGGCTCGGCAAGAGGTCCATGGTCAAGAAACGAACGGTATCAGAAGAAGGAGAGAAAGAAGGACCCCACGGAGGCCGCTCGCGCGTGAGCGCCGGGCCCCCGTGGAAGGACGGAGGCCTACTTCTTGGCCTTGCGTCCCTTCCGGCCCTTCTTCTTCGTCGTGCGCTTCTTCGTCGCTCTCTTCTTAGCAGCCATTGGTCTTGACTCCTTACCCGGGTCAAACGCGCGCGGCTGTCTCCACGCGCGAGTCGCGCGCGGCTATCGTCGCGCGCGCAAGGTCACCGCATCGAAGCGATGACGTCAACGCTATCAGGCATGACCATTGCTTCAGATAAACGTTTTCAAACGACGCCAGCGCACCTTTGCGATTGATCACGAAACTTTGCGCGCGCGGGCGCGTTCGGTCGCTCGCGCGCGATCACAACAGCTGCAGCGCGCCGGTGAGCTTGTCGAGCGCGTCGGCGCGCGCGGGGCCGATGCCGAGGACCGTCGTCGTGCCCGGTTCGATCTCGGTGTGACCGGCATCCTGGATGAGGGCGGTCGTGTAACCGAGATTCTCCGCGTCCGCCTTCAACCGGTGCAGCGCGGTGAGATCCTCCGCGCGCACGACGACCTTCTTCTGGCCTTCCTCGTACCAGCGGCGGAACAGCTCGGGCTGGTGACGCTGCGCCTTCACCGCGCACGTGACCGCCGCGTGCGACGCTTGCGCAGCGAGCTTGCCCGGGCTGAGCTTCAGATCCTTGCGGGCGACGATCACGAGCTTCGTCTCGTACTCCACGGGCTCTCGCCTGCCCGGGGGCCGTCGTCTAGAACAGAACGGCCACCGAACAGGCTTTGAACCGGTCATCCTTACTTAAGCCGTGCGCGACGTCGTGGTCGTCGGCGGAGGGCCCGTCGGAGGGCAGGTCGCGCGCCTCCTCGCCTCCGAAGGTGTCGACGTCCTCCTCGTCGAGGAGCACGCCCGCGTGGGCGAGCCCGTGCAGTGCGCCGGACTGTTCTCGCCGCGCATCTTCGACCTCGTCGACTTCGCACGGGACGAGGTCTGGATGAACGACATCCGGGGAGCGAACGTCCGGTCGCCCAAGGGACGCGTCGTCTCGCTCGAGGGTGGCAAGACGATGGCCGTCGCCGTCGACCGCGGCGGGTTCGACCGCCGCTGCGTCGAGCGCGCGGCGACCGCGGGCGCGGAGGTCCGCACAGGCGTCCGCGCGGTCGAGGCCTCGCGCGACGCGACCGGCGTCACCGTGCGTCTGCGCAACGGCGGCGGCTCGGAGACCGTCCGGGCACGCGCCGTCGTCGGCGCGGACGGCGTGCAGAGCCAGGTCGCGCGTTGGTTCGACCTCCCCCACGCGAAGGAGATCGTGCCGTGCTACGGAGCGCAGGTCGAGGGCCTCGCGCTCGACGCGACGCGGGTCGAGATGTTCGTCGGCCAGGAGCAGGCGCCCGGCTTCTTCTCGTGGATGATCCCGACGGATGCGCGCGGCCACACGGGCAAGGTCGAGGTCGGCGTGTCGTGGAAGGCCCCGCATTCCGCCAAGCATTACTACGAGCGGATGTACCGCGACCCGCAGTCTGCGCGGTTCATCGTCGATCCGTTGGTCTGCTACGAGATCTGTGGGTGCATCCCGCTCGGCCCCATCCGGAAGACCAGCGGCGAACGGGTCGCGCTCGTCGGGGACGCCGCCGCGCAGGCGAAACCGACGTCCGGGGGCGGCGTCTACACGGGCCTCAAGTGCGCGGCGCACCTCGCGGACGTCCTCGCCGCCGGGCTCGAAGAGGACGACCTCTCGGCCGCCCGCATGGCGGAGTACCACGAGCGATGGACCGACGAGCTCGGATTCGAGCTCGCCGTCGGCATGCGCCTCCGCAGGGCGTTCATGCACCTCACGGACGAACAGGTCGAGCGCCTGTTCGACGTCCTCGACGACCGCGAGATCCTCGAGACCGTGAACGTCATGGGCGACATCGACTACCCGAGCCGACTCGCGAAGGCGCTCCTCCGCAAGGCGCCGCAGCTCTTCCAGTTCAGCGGGCCGGTCATGAAGTCGCTCTTCTCGGTGGCGTGAGGCCCGACCGCCGAAGGACAACTGAGAACCGACAAAGGACGAGGAACGGGCCGAGGGCCAAAGGGCGGACCTGTTGGCCATCGGCCCGGTGACCCCGTCTTTGTCCTTTGTCAGCTGTCCTCCTGCCCTGTATCCATCGCGTAGTCGCGTCATCGCGGCCCGAAGCGCGACCGAAGTGGACCGACCGATCCCTGCGTCCCACTCATGGCATGCATCCGGCTCGGAGAGCACTCCTATCGTTCTGCGTCGCTGCGTACCGTCGGTCGCCTCACCCGTCGAACCCGGCTGCGGGATGGAGCACGAACCGCTTCCGGAAGCGCCGGCTCGCGGCGTCGATGCCGACGACGAGCACGAGCAGCATCAAGATCGCGGTCGTCAGGCGCTGGTACTCGAACAGTTGCAGGTACCTCAACAGGTAGAACCCGATGCCGCCCGCACCGACGAAGCCGAGGATGGAGGACGCGCGGACATTGTACTCGAAAGCGTAGAGCAGGTTCGACACGAGCGCGTTCGCGGCCTCGGGGAGCGCCGCGTGCCGCACGAGTTGCACGCGGCCGGCGCCCGTCGCACGCACGGCCTCGAGCACGTCCGGATCGAGCCCTTCGAACGCCTCGTAGTACAGCTTCCCGATGTAGCCTAGGGTGTACACGGCGATCCCGAGCACCCCGGCGACGGGCCCGAGGCCGAACAGGATCACGAAGACGAGGGCCCAGAGCAGCGACGGGACCGTGCGCACGAACGCGAGGAGGACCCTCGTCACGCGCGCGACGCCCGCCCCCGACAGCGGTCGCGCGGCAAGGACGGAGAGGGGCAACCCCGCCGCCGCGCCGAGAAGCGTCCCCGCGAACGCCATCTCGACGGTCTCGGCGAGCGAGACGACGAGCGTGCGCAGGAGGGCCGGGTCGAGGTCCGGCGGAACGAGGTCGCGCGCGAAGATGCCGACGTTGCGGAACCCCTTCGTCATGCGCCCGGACTCGAAGAAACCGAGGTCGGCGAGCGCGAGGATGAGGAGGACCGAGAGGACGCCGAGCGCGATGAGGGTCGCGGGCTGCACGGATCGCTTCACGCGACGAGCCTCCGTGCGAGTTCTGCGGTGACCTCGGCGGCCGGCGCGTCGTGCACGATGCGGCCGTCCCGCAGGAACACGACGCGGTCCGCGTATTCACGCGCGAGCGCGACGTTGTGGAGCGCGATCACGGTCGCGACCCCGCGCGACGTCGCCTCGCGCACGAGGTCGAGGATCTGTCCGGCCTTGACGATGTCGAGGTTCGCGGTGAACTCGTCCGCGAGGAGGACCGCGGGCCGCTGGAGCACCGTGCGCGCGATCGCGACGCGCTGGCGTTCGCCACCGGAGAGCGCCGCGACCGGGCGCGAGGCTCGATCGAGGAGGCCGACGCGCTGGAGCACGCTTTCGGCGGCCTTGACCTCGCGCTCCGGCCACAGTCCGAATGCGCTGCGGATCGTGGAGACCCGCGCGAGGCTTCCGAGCAGCGTGTTCTCGAGGACGGAACGGTTCCGAAGCAGACCGAGCTGCTGCGGGATGTAGCCCACGAGCCCACGGGGCCGCGGCGCCCGCACCCACGGCGCGATCGCGACGCGGCCGGACTGGGGCTTCCGGATGCCTGCGCACACGCGAAGCAGAGTGGTCTTCCCGCATCCGCTCGCCCCCATGAGCGCGACCGTCTGTCCCGCGGGGACCGCGAGGCTCACGCCGCGCAGCACGGGGTGGGCGCCGCCGCGTCCGTCCTCCACGGCCGCGGCTTGTCCACGCCTGCGGGCGCGGACGCCGCCGCGACCGTAGCCGAACGAGACGTCCTCGACGGAGAGCGCGATGGGCGCGTCGGTCAGGGGTTCACCCGATCTTCTCGGAGAACCGGAACCCGACGAGGCCGAGCGCCTCGGCGAGCGGCCCAGTGTGCTCTTCTGTCGTGGTCTCCTCGAACTCGACGAAGAGCCCGCTCACGAGATCCCGCATGAGTGCCCGGTGGTCGCCCTTGAGTTCGAGGAGCGCGGTCTTCGTCTCCTCGGCGAGCACGCCGTCGAAGTCCCTCGCGAAGACGACGCCGTGGGACGGGACAGGGCCCTGCTTCTCGACGACGTGGGTGGAGGCGAGCACCTCCTGATAGAGCGAGACCTTGACGTCGCCCGCGATGACCGCGACGTCGACCTGGCCGTTCTTGAGCGCCTCCCAGGCTTGGCTGTAGCCCCCGGCGAGGAGGGCGTTGCCGAAGAAGGCCTCCGGGTCCGCCTCCTTGCCGGCCTCGGGTCGGGGGACGAGGCCGAGTTCGACGAGCCGGGCGACGGGGTAGACGTATCCGGACGTCGACGTCGCGCTCGTGTACGCGACGGTCTTGCCGCGGAGGTCCTCGAGGTCCTTCACGGGGTCGTCGTCGAGGACCACGTAATAGGAGAAGTAATACGGTGCGACGACGGCCTGCTCGCCGATCGTGACCTCGCGCATCTCGGCGAGGACGACGCGCGCGTCGGCCTTGCTCGCCGCGAGCGCCATCGGCCACGCGCCCATGAGCGCGACGTCGGCGTGGCCGAACCGGAGCGCCTCGACGACGCCCGCGTTGCTCAGGGGGACGATGATCTCGAAGTCGGCCGCGACGCGGTCCTCAAGGAACATTTCGAGCTCGGTCGCGCTGTCCTGGATCCTCGCGGCGTTGTCGGTCGGCTGGATCGCGAGCACGACCTTCGGCTTCGCGATGGCCGCGGGGTCCGCGTCGGTCGCTCCTTGAGGCGCGGCGCATCCGGCGAGCGCGGCGGCGAAGATCACGAACACAGCGAGGAGCGGCGTGCGGGTCTTGACGGCCATGGACATCACGGATTCGGTCGACCGAAATTCTGTTCCCGGGGGATTTCGGTCCGCCGAAATCACCGGGTCGCCGATTTCGGCTGCCCGAAAGTCAAGTCCGGGAAGCTCCGGCCGGTATATCTTCGTTTGGTCGATACCGCACTCAGCACGCCGCGGCGTGGCCCGTGGATGCCCGCTCTTATGACCGCAGTCAGACATCCCGGCGCGCCGTGTCGCACCTCAGCGAGAACGTCGAGATGTACCTCGAGACCATCTACGTCCTCACGGAGAAAGGGGGCCGCGCACGCAACACCGACATCGCGCGTGACTGGCGCGTCGCGCCATCATCGGCGACGGAGATGGTCCAGCGCCTCGCGGAGAAGGGGTACGTGCGCCACGAACCGTACCACGGCGTCGAGCTCACGCCGAAGGGGCACCGCATCGCGGAGGGCGTCGTCCGGAAGCACCGCCTCCTCGAAGTCCTCCTGACGCGCGAAGTGGGGCTCGGTCAGGCGAAGGCGTCCGAGTACGCGTGCGAGATGGAGCATACGCTCCCGGACGAGGCGGAAGAGTGGATCTGCGGCTTCCTCGGCCACCCGCGCGAGTCGCCCGGGGGCGACCCGATCCCGCGCGGCGAGTGCTGCCCGTTGAACTGAGTACGTGGCCATTCCCTAAGCCGTACGGGTCCTCCTCTACCGACCGCCGACGAACTCGAGTAGCGGCCCGACGAACGCCCCGGGGTCGTCCTCCTGCCAGAAATGGCCGGCCGTTGCGCTCACGTGGCGGACGTCGACGACGTCGAGCGGCGTTTCACGCCACCGTTCGGCAAGCCGCGGGCCCATGACGGGATCCCGGTCCGCCCACAGGACGAGCACAGGCTTGCCCTTGAGACGCCGGAGGCCCGCCTCGACCTCGCGAAGGATCGCTGACGTCGGGTGCTCGGGTCCGTCGGGAACCATCTGCACGAACCGGCCCGCGGCGACGCGCGCGCCCTTCTCCCGAAGAGGCCAGAGGTAGGCTCGGCGCACCTCGCGCGGCAACGGCCGCCGCACGCCGAACCTCAGAGCCGAACGCCCGACGAGGTTGAACGCCACGCCAGCGCGGTAGCCAAGCGGCGAGGCGAACGTCTTGTGCCAGCGCGTGAAGGCCCGCGGCCTACGCGGCGCGAAGGCGGTCGTGTTGCAGACGACGAGCCGGCTCACGAGCTCGGGCCGACGCGTCGCGAAGTCCATGCCGATCGGCCCGCCCCAGTCGTGCATCACGAGCGTGATGTCGCGGAGACCGAGGGCGTCCGCGACGGCCTCGAGGTTGAGGGTGTGGCGCCGGAGGTCGTAGTACGACGGATCCTCCGGCTTCGCGGAGAGACCGCAACCCGCGTGGTCCGGCGCGACGACACGGCAACCCGCGTCGCGCCCGGGCCCGAGGAGGTTGCGCCAAAGGAACGACCAGACCGGATTGCCGTGGAGAAAGAGCAGGGTCTCGTGCGGATCCCGGACGGGCCCGTGCGGGTCCTGCGCGACCTCGCTGCGACGCGGCCCGGGTCCGTCGTCCACGACGCTCAATCGAACGCCGTCCGCGAGGATCGAGGTCCGCGCGAAGGGCATCTGGCGACGGATCCATTCCGGCACGTCCACGCGTCCCGAAGGGCCGGTGCCGCCTTGAAGGCGCGCGAGGTCAGTGCTCGGTCGGGACGCGCGCGCGTCGCGCACGGGCGCGGTATCGCGGCGCTCGCTTCACGTTCCGGGCGAGGCCGAGCCATTCCATCACGCGGATGGTCCACGCCGTGACGTCGACCTGCCACCATGCGAGGCCGTGGTCCACGGACTGCGGGAACGCGTGGTGGTTGTTGTGCCAACCTTCGCCGAAGCCGAGGAGCGCGACGACCATGTTGTTCCGGCTCGCGTCGTTCGTCGCGAACGGCCGCGTCCCGAAACTATGGCAGATGGAGTTGACGCTCCACGTGATGTGGTGGCCGACGAACACGCGCACGAGCCCGCCCCAGAGCAGACCCGTCCATGCGCCGGGCCAGCCGCCGACGAGCCCGCCGATCGCGAACGGGATCGCGAAGCCGAGGGCCGCCCACGCGTAGAACGTCCGGCTGACGAAGTTCGTGACGGGATCCTTGTCGAAGGCCCTGAAGACGGGCCCCTCGCGGACGAACCGGTTCCGGAAGAGCCAGCCGAGGTGGGCCGTGAACAGCCCCTCGAGCGGGGAGTGAGGGTCCCCTTCCTTGTCGGAGTTCGCGTGGTGGACGAAGTGGGTCGCGGCCCACTCCCGCGCGGGACCCTGGAGCGCCATGGACCCTGCCGCGAGCGTGACGCCCCGGACCCAGTCGGGCGCCTCGAACCCGCGGTGGGTCAGCATCCTGTGATAGCCGAGCGTGATGCCCATCCCGGACACGGTCCACATGCCGACGAGAAGGGCGACGTCCGTCCACCCGACGAGGCGGTTCCACAGCAGGACGACGGCGGCGACGGTGCCCACGAGCGGCAGGACGACGGCGGCGAGGATGACTGAATTCTGCAGCCAGAGGGGCGGCGCGCGCATCGAACTCCTAACCGGCCCCGTCGGATGAACCCCTGCCATGCCTGTCATATACCGTTTCCGCATGCGCGGCGGCGCACGAGCGACGTGCGTTCGTGCGCACGAGCGCACGGTTGATGCGCCCGCACGCACTCCCGGGCAGCGTGCCCCCTGACCGCCCCGTTCCAGACGGTGCCGGGTTCGACGATCGCGTGCTCACGCTCCTCGGAGGGGGCTCGACGCTCAGCGACGTTGCCGGGGTCCTCGCGTCATCGACGCGCGCCGCGATCCTCGCGGCGCTCATCCGGTCGGAAGCGCCGCTGCACATCCAGGAGCTCGGCCGCCGGGTCGGCGTCGACGCCTCCCCGGCCCGGACGCACCTCGAGGTGCTCTGCCGCGCCGGGCTCGCCCGCGAGGTGGGGTCCCCCTCCGGTCGCGAGCGCCGGTTCACGACCGACGTCACAGACGCTCGGATCGTGCTCGTCGACGCGAACCGCGTCCGCGTGCCCGCGCCCGCCGAGTCCCCGAAGGAGGCCCGCCGCGTGGAGAGGAAGCTCGCCGGTCTCGCGGAAAAGCGCTCCAAGCTCGACCGCGAAGCGGCGAAGCTGCGGGGCGAGCTCAAACGCGTCCTCTCGAAGGCGTGACGGAAACATCCGTGGAGCGTCCCGCGCATCGCGTGACGCGGGCGTGACGCGGGGTCCTTGCTCCGCGGGCGGTCGCTACGAATCCGCCTGCGTGTCCGCGCTCGCGCGCGCGAGGCCGGCGTAGTGCTCGCAGTGGATCGAGCAATACGGGGCCGGCGTCACCCAGACGCCGTCGTCGTCCGCGTACGGACGGAGGGCGAACGTCGCGCCGCACGTGCGGCAGCGGGCCGGCCGAGGTGGCTGTGTCAACGCCGTTCCGTCGGCGGCTCGGGGATTAAGGTTTGCGCCTAGGGGGTATCGGACGTTCCCCGGCACGCTCACGCCCGGTTGCGGCCGACACTCACGGCCACACGGGCAAAGTGCGGGTCGCGGAGGCCGAGCGGAGCTTCGGGAACGGCGGTCGTCACGGTCGGCCCGAAGTCGAATCGCGCGAGGAGCGGCGGCATCGGGAGCACGTCCTTCCCCTCGGATTCGTGCGCCCACCGGTGCACCCGCTCCTGCACGACGAGGAGCCCGCCGCGCGCGAGGATGCGGGAGACCCCGCGAGCGTACGCCTCGATCTCGTCCGCGCGCAGGTTGTTCGCGAGGAGCGTGTCGAGGGCGACGTCGAACGAGCGCGCTTGGAACGCGTCGCCGAGCCGCGTCACGTCACCGTGGACGAAGGAGACGTGCCGCGCGACGCGCGCCGCCTTCGCCCGGCGCCGCGCCGCCGCGAGCGCACGCCGGTCCTTGTCCACGCCCGTCACCGACCGCACGCCCCAGCGCGCGAGGGCGACCGCGTCGGTGCCGGTCCCACAGCCGAGGTCGACGACGCGGTCGTCGCGGGTGATCACGCCGGCGGCGACGAGCGCCGCGACGACGGGCGACGGGGCCGGGCGCGGGGCGTAGGGCACGCAGAAGGAACGATGGCTCGGGCGAAGAACGTTCGGCGCCGACCGCGTCCCGCGCCAGGCGGGATCTCCGGAAAAGACTTATCGTCCCTCCGGGCGCAGAGGGAGTCCGTGCTCACGCCGGAAGAGATGCGTCTCGTCACCGAGATCGTGCGCGACCCGAAGCGACTCCGCCGGATCTCGGAAGCGTACTTGGAATGGGTCTCCGAACGGGCGGAAGCCGATGCTCGGCGATGACGATCCGCGCCTCGTGATGATGCGCGCGGTCGTCGAGGATCAGGTCGAGGCGACCGTCGACGGTGTGCTCGCGAACCTGGGGGCGCTGGAACACAAGCCGGCCGATCGCGGAGCGCGCGCACGGATCGCTGCTCACTTCGTCGAGCTCGATCGGCTCCTCAGCATCCGTGAACGGCTCGGTCACGGCGACCCCTAGAGATGCGGAGATTGATTGGGTGAGAGCGAGGCCGAGTCTGCGCCCCGGAT
>DATDQL010000150.1:0-10483 GCA_035292305.1 Thermoplasmatota archaeon | reverse complement strand
CGCGGCGAGCTCTGGCTCGACATGGGCGAGCCGATCGAGGTCACCATCGCGGCGGCGGTCCGCGACGCCGTCGCCGTCGACAAGCGCGCCCAAGGCGTCCACACGGATGTCCGCGTCGCGCGGGAGGACGACCGGAACTACACGGTCCACGTCGACGTCGCCGGAACGGCCGAAGGGTTCGGCTTCCGACGTCGCCTCGCGACGCGCGCCCGCGTGAAGGGCGGTACGTGCCTGCGATGCAGCCGCATCACCGGCGGCTACTTCGAGGCGACGATCCAGGTGCGCGCCTCGAAGAGGGATCTCTCGGGCGACGAGGTCCGGAGGACGCGCGCGATCTGCTCGCGCATGATCGACCGCATCGTCTCCGAAGGCGACCGGAACGCGTTCGTGCTGCGCGACGAGGAGATCCACGGCGGGCTCGACATCGTCGTGGGCACCACGAACGCCGCACGCATGATGGCGAAGGCCCTCCTCCAGGAGTTCGGCGGCAAGGTCACGGAGAGCGCGAGGCTCGCCGGGAAGAAGGACGGCAACGACCTGTACCGTATCACGTTCGCCATCCGGTTGCCGGAATACGGCGTCGGCGACGCCGTCGTCGTCCAGGACGCCGTGCGCATCGTGAAGAGCATCGGGAGCAAGCACGTCACGCTGCTCGACCCGACGACGGGGCGCGTGTCGACGTTCGACCGCGGGACCGTCGACGAGGCGCCCATCCTCGCACGCTCCGAGGCGCAGGAGGCGGTCGTCGTGAGCGCTGCAAAAGGCGAGCTCCAGGTCCTCGACCCGTGGACGCTCGCGACGGTGAGCGTGCTCAAGCCCGCGGGGATGGAGGACGCGCCGCTCTCCGTCCAGGTCGTGCGGTGGGAAGGGGAGCTCGTCGTGCTGCCAGCGGTCTGATCAACGACGCAGCAGCTCGACGACTTCGACCAGCTTCCCGACGAAGAACCCGTGCATGGCCTTCCCGCGGGCCGCGTCCGCCTTCGTCGGATCCCCGAGCACGCCCGACGGGAAGTACCTCTCCGGGTCCGCGACGATCATGGGATCCGGGAACTCCGCGCGGTGCGCCGTGGCGCCGCCGCGGACGAGGCCCGGCGCGAGGTGCATCGCGAGGCTCGTCTCCATCGCTCCCGCGTGCCCGTCCCACTCCGGGACGCCCTCGACGGAGGCCGGCGCCTCACGGGCGAACGCGCGAGCCCAGTCCCACGGCGTGACGACGGCGACGCGAAGCTCCGGATGCGCCTGGACGGCCTCCTCCGCGGCGAGTTTCATCGCTCGCATGTGCCCGCCCCCCGCGTGGCCGCTCACGAGCGCGATGCGGTGGACGCCGCTCCGCCGGAGCTCGAGCACGATGTCGAGGGCGAGGTCGCGCACGGTGTCGAACCGGATCGAGATGGAACCGGGGAAGTTGCGGGTCGAGACGCAATTGCCGTAGGCGACGGTCGGCATGACGAGCGCGCCGGTGCGGGCGGCGACGTCGCTGCACAGCGCCTCGGCCGTCAGCGTGTCCGTGCCGAGCGGGAGGTGGGGCCCGTGCTCCTCGACGATGCCCCACGGCACGAGGGCGACCGCGTCCCCGCGCGCGGCCTCGGCGAACCCGGGGCTCGTCATCTCCTCGACGCGCACGCCCCCGCAACGACCGGGGGTACGTCAAGGGCGCGGGCCCGGTCGGCTTTATGGGGAGCCGGGACGTTGCGCCGCTCGTGAACCGCACGGACGCCCTCGTCGCCGCGATCGGCGCCGGAGTCCTCGTGGTCGCGCTCATCGGCGCGGCCCTCACGGGCACGAGCACGGCGGGCGGTGCGGGTCTCTCCGTGACGTGGGCCGTCGTGGACGCGACGCACGAACTCGGCGACACGTCGCAGGCCGGCTCCGGCGAGGTGTCCTTCGAGTTCGACAACCCGCACGCGAACCTCACGACGCTCCAGTTCACGGTGACCGTGACCGCCGGCGCGCCGCATCTCGCGCCGCAGGGCGACAGCATCCTCGTCACGGCCGTCTCTCCCGAGGGCGTGGAGTACACGGCCGACGGCACGCTCGGCGTCGGGCCGGGGTCCACGACGGTCGAGCTCCCGGTCGAGGTCGGCGCAGCGCCCGAGGTCACGACAGCGCCCGGCGGCACCCCCGGCGCGGCCGAGGCGAATCTCGCGGCGACGTACACGAACACGACCGGCGTCGGCACGTGGACCATCACGGTCGCCATCTCCCACGGGAGCCCCAGCCCCGAGGCCCACGCGGTCATGACCGACGTCGAAGTGCACTGGTACCAGGCGGCGGTCGCGCCGAGCATCCCGACGACGCGATGACCCCGTTAACGCGCGCGCCGCTTCTCCGGCGGCTTCTGCAGGTCCGCGGCCTTCTTGGGGATCGCCTCGGCCTGCTGCGTGACGTTCCCGACGTGCTCCGCGTCGGACGGAGCCTCGTCCGAGAGCTCCTCTTTCGCTTCGGGACGGTACGGGGTGCGGCGCCCGTCGGGCATGGCCTCGGCCCGAGGCACCTCGGGCATCCGCGCTCTGGCCCGGATGTCGATGTCCAAAGGTCGCGCCTAATCAAGGCCACGAAGACCACGAAAAGGCACGAACTCCACGAACTTCCAGGGGGGTTTCGTGTCGTTCGTGAAGGTTCGTGGTCTTCGTGGCCTTGAAGCGGCGCATCGAGGGAGGTCATCTCGCGGGCGTGGCGGAGAGTTGCCATGAACCGTTGCCGCTTGATGGTCACGAAGACCACGAGACGGCACGAACATCACGAACCTGCCAGAGTCTTCGGCCTTGGCTCGAAAGTCCGAAGCCTCGAGGGGGCGAACAAGGCGCGACCTCCGATCCTTCGTTCCTCCGTTCCTCCGGGTGAACCTGGCGGGAGGCAACGGACCGGTTGGCGCCCGCCAGGAAAACCCGGAGGAACGGAGGCTCGCAGCGACGGAGTTTCGAGCCAACGCCTCTTCGTGTCGTTCGTGAAAGTTCGTGGTCTTCGTGGCCTTGAAGCGGGGCATCGGGGGAGGTCATCTCGCGGGCGTGGCGGAGAGTTGCCATGAACCGTTGCCGCTTGCTGGTCACGAAGACCACGAGACGGCACGAACATCACGAACCTGCCAGAGTCTTCGTGTCGTTCGTGAAGGTTCGTGGTCTTCGTGGCCTTCACGCGGCCGCCCGTCGGGCGTCCCTCACGACTTCTTCACGCGCACGAGCTCCTCGCCCTTCTCCCGCAGCTGCGCCTCGAGCACCGCGATCGCCGCCATGTTCACGACATCGTGCACGTCGTCGCCGCGCTGGAGGACGTGCACCGGCTTCGCCATCCCTTCGAGGATCGGGCCCGTGACCTCCGCGTCGGACAGGCGCTGCAGGAGCTTGTACGCGATGTTCGCGCTCTGCAGGTCGGGGAAGATGAGGACGTTCGCGGGCTCCTTGAGCGCCGAGAACGGGTACGTCTCCCGGAGGATGTCCGCGACGACGGCGGTGTCGGCCTGCATCTCGCCGTCCACGACGAGATCGGGCGCCCGCTCGCGCGCGATGCGCACGGCCTCCGCCACCTTGAGCGCGTGCGGGTGCATGCTCGACCCGAAGTTCGAGAACGACAGCATCGCGACGCGAGGCTCGATGTCGAACTGGCGCGCGACCCCTGCGGCCTGGATGGCGATCTCCGCGAGGTCTTCGGCCGACGGGTCGATGTTCACGGTCGCGTCGGCGAGGAAGAACACGCGCCGCTTCACCGCGACCATGTAGAGCCCGACCGCGCGCCGGACGCCTGCGCGCAGCCCGATGACCTGGAGGCATGGGCGGAGGGCCTCAGGGTAGTGCGTCGCGAGGCCGGAGACGAACGCGTCGGCGCTCCCGTCGAGGACGTAGCACGCGCCGAAGTAGTTCCGGTTGGTCCGCACGAGCTCGACGGCTTCGCTGCGGGTGACGCCCTTGCGCCGCCGCAGCTGCCAGAGGCGGTCGGCGAAGCGGTCGACGCTCGGGTGCGACGCGGGGTCGACGACGAGGGCGTCGAAGTCGAGCCCGAGCCGATCCATGCGGTCGAGGATGGCGCGCTCGTCGCCGAGGAGGATGGGTCGCGCGATGCCCTCGTCCACGAGGATCTGGCACGCGCGGAGGATGCGGTCGTTGTCGCCCTCCGGGAAGACGACGCGCTTGGGGTCGCGCTTCGCCTTGTTGATGACGATCCGCATCATCTCCCTCGCCTTGCCGAGGCGCGCCTCGAGCGCGTCCCGGTAGAGCGGGAGCTCGAGCGCCGTGCGCGCGAGCCCCTCGTCCATCGCGGCCTTCGCGACCGCGGGGGCGACCCAGAGCAGCACGCGCGGGTCGAACGGCTTCGGGATGATGTAGTCGGGGCCGAACACGATGCGGTCCTCGCCGTACGCGCGCAGCACCTCGTCCGGGACGTCCTCGCGCGCGAGCTCCGCGAGGGCCTTCGCGGCGGCGACCTTCATTCCCTCCGTGATCGCCTTGGCGCGCACGTCGAGCGCGCCGCGGAAGATGTACGGGTACCCGAGGACGTTGTTGACCTGGTTCGGGAAATCGCTGCGCCCTGTCGCGACGATGGCGTCCGGCCGCGCGCGCTTCGCGTCGTCGTACGGAATCTCCGGGTCGGGGTTGGCGAGGGCGAACACGATGGGCTTCGGCGCCATCGCGCGCAGCATGTCGGGCGTGACCGTCCCGGCGACGGAGACGCCGAGGAAGACGTCCGCGCCTGAGAGCGCTTCCGCGAGCGTGCGCTTCGGTGTGTCCTGCGCGAACCGCGCCTTGTAGGGGTTGAGATCGGTGCGCCCCTTGTGGACGACGCCCTTGCTGTCCGTCATGAGGATGTGCTCGCGGCGGACGCCGAGCTCGACGTAGAAGTTCGCGCACGCGATCGCCGCGGCGCCCGCGCCTGCGACGACGACCCGCACGTCGGCTGCGCGCTTGCCTTGCACGGCGAGCGCGTTGATGAGCGCGGCGCCGCTGATGATCGCGGTTCCGTGCTGGTCGTCGTGGAAGACCGGGATCTGCATCTCCTTCTTGAGGCGCTCCTCGATCGCGAAGCACTCCGGCGCCTTGATGTCCTCGAGGTTCACGCCGCCGAACGTCGGCTCGAGCGCGCGCACGACGCGGCAGAACGCGTCGACGTCCTTCTCGTCGACCTCGAGGTCGAACACGTCGATGTCGGCGAACTTCTTGAACAGGACCCCCTTTCCCTCCATGACGGGCTTCCCTGCACCGGCGCCGATGTCGCCGAGGCCGAGCACTGCGGTGCCGTTCGAGATGACGGCGACGAGGTTCCCGCGCGCGGTATAACGGTAGGAGAGGTCCGGGTCCTTCTGGATCTCGAGGCACGGGATCGCGACGCCGGGCGAGTACGCGATGCTGAGGTCGCGCTGCGTGGACGTCGGCTTCGTCGGCACGACGCTGATCTTCCCGCGAGGCTCCTCCGCGTGGTACGCGAGGACCTCCTCCTTCGTCAGGCGCTTGGGAGCGGGCACGCTCGGTCGATGGGGACGGGGGGGTTAAAGCCGACTGCTCAATAGCAGAGCGTCTCGAGGTGCGGCGTGCGGACGACGGTGCCGTCGGGCAGCGTCGTCTTGTCCCACGTCTCGCCGTCCCAGTACGGGCGGCATCCGATCCACGCCTCCGCGGCGGGGGCGGCGACGGCGACGGCCACGAAGGCGAGCGCAAGGGCGAGCACGACAGCGCGCATGCGGCGCAGCGAGCGGCGGGCGCGTGCTTGAACATGGCGACGACGCGTCGCTGTTCGCCCGCCTTCTGCGCCAGACGATCCGAAACCACCAACGGTACTTGGCCATCCGCCCCGCGCGGTGGGCGATGCCGTGCACGGGGACGGCGGCGCCAGGCATTCGTCGAAGACGCGAAGACCGGAAGACCTGCCCCCTGGGATCGAGGTCTTTCCGTCTTCCGGTCTTCGACGGATGCCTTGCCGCGCAGACGGGCCCGTGGCCCACTACCGACCAAGACACCAAGCCACCAAGGATCCGGAGGCCGGCTGCACGAGAGCCACGTCCGGATCCCTTGGTGCCTTGGTGTCTTGGTGGTTCCCGTCGCCCGAGCCAGCCGAAGGGAAAACGCCAAGTCCGCGAAGCGCCCTCGTCGCGCGCTTGCCCGTCGCCGACCTCTCCGAAGCCCCGGTCACCCTGCGCAGGGACGGCGTCAAGGAACGCCGCGTGGCCCTCGGCAAGGTGGAAGCGCGCCTCGTCGTCTTCCCCGCCGGTTTCACGGAGCCGAGCGCGTGCCGTCGCGGGCACACCGGTTACGTCGTCGCGGGGACGGCCTCTCTCTCGATCGACGGCCAGGCGCGGGACGTCGGCGCGGGCGTCGTGCTCCACCTGCCGCCGGGCACGGACCACCGGCTGACGACGGCGAAGGGCTGCACGCTGCTCCTGTTCGACTCGCGCGAGTAGTTCCTCACTCCCGGAGGCGGATCCTCGGCATCGCGTCCGCCTTCCCGTGGAACCGCACCTGCGCCGCGACCGATTCCACGTCGTCCGCCAACGAGGCCACGTCGAGTTCGGGCCACACCCCTGCGCCCGCGCGGAGCATCGGAAGCGCCTCGCGCACCTGCACCGCGAAGCCGACCGCGTTCCCGTGGTGGAGATGGTGCAACCCGACGGCGGCCTTGATGAGGCCCTTCACGAGGTCGCGTTCCGCCTTCGGGCCGTGGCCCCAGTGCTCTTCCCACGCGTCATGGGCCTCGAAGTAGAGTCCCTCATTGAAGAGGCGGACCCCCTCGACGACGTCGGGCGGGAGGGGCAAGCGCCGGCGCACCCGTCGCCCGTACAGTAAACGTTATGGCCGTCGAGAGGGGCTCGCCGCCGGGAGCATGCGGGTCCGCGCGTCCGTCGTCCTCGTCATCCTCGTCGCCGGCGGCGTCGGCGCAGGCTGCCTCGCGCCCGCCGAGGTCGTCGAGCCGACGGCCGCGGACGATCTCGCCGCGGCGGACGCCGCCCTCGCGCTCCCGACCGACGCGTACTACACCGCGGACGGCAACCCCTCGCGCCACGGCCTCCTCGTCTGGCCGTACCCGCCCTTCCACACGCTCGAAGAGATCGAGACGCGCATCGCGTGGATCAACGCGACGTACCCGGACTTCGTCGAGACGAACGTCATCGGCTTCTCGCGCGAGGAGCGTCCCATCCGTCAGCTCGTCGTCACGAACGAGGCGCGTGCGACCGGCCGCGACGGCGGGCCGAAGCCCGCGCCGCTCATCGACGCCGGGCACCACGCGAACGAGCTCGCCGGCATCGAGCAGGCGCTCTACGTCGTCGAGTACCTCCTCGAGAACCGCGGCCATCCCGAGATCGCGTCGATGCTCGACACGCTGGAGATCCACGTCGTGCCGCTCGTGAACCCGGACGGGTACGTGCGCCAGACGCGCGGCAACGCGCTCGGCGTGAACCTGAACCGCAACTACGACATCGATTGGGGGAACCCGCTCGGCGCTTCGAACCCCGTGATGGGACGCCTCGCCGAGACCGCGGGCCGCCCGGTGCCGAGCGTCATCATCGTCGGTGAGAACTGCGGCTCGGCTCCCTTCAGCGAGCCCGAAGCCTCCGCGATGCGCGACCTCATGGCTTCACTCGACGGCCGCCTCGCGTTCTACCTCACGATGCACACGCCGACGAACGGCTTCGTCGGTCCGTGGTCCGCGTACGCGCCGCCGTTCGCGATGGAGTCGAGCGAGTCCGCTGTCGTCGAGACGATCTTCGACTGGGTGCGCCACAACACCGAGTACGAGGCGGGCAAGACGCAGTGGGGGAACTTCAGCGCCGGGCTGCCGTACTCCGCGAGCGGCAGCAGCCAGGATTGGGCGTACGCGACGCACCATGTGCCCGCGTTCACGTTCGAGCTCGAGATCTGGCACCTCAGCCTCCTTAGCAAGGAGCGCGATGCCGTGCCGCGCGGGCTGCCGCTCTCGTACGACGGGCTCGGGTACTGGATGGCCGCGAGCCTCCCGGTGCCGATGTACCTCCTCGCGAACGCGGACGAGCTCCGGACGTGGCAGGACCCCGTGCACGAGCCGCCGCTGCCCGACGGCGTCCCGCCGCCGCTGCCTGCGGACCGCACGGCGTGGACCATCCCGGACGAGGCGGGCACGTACGAGCGGTTCCACGTCTGAGGCCGCCACATCGCTCTGGACCTCCGAGCCTCCGTTCCTCCGTCGGTAGTTGGCCACAGCGCCTCAGGTCCACGAAGACCACGAACCTTCACGAACATCACGAACCCCAGGGCGGATTCGTGAAGTTCGTGACGTCTCGTGGTCTTCGTGGCCTACAAGCGGCCGAGGCCAAGACGTTGGTCAAGTACCGTCCGTGTGATCATGGCGGGGGGCAACCATCGTTGCGCAACTATATCGCGAACCTTCCGTCTCGCCGCCCCGTGGACGCGCCCCACGACGCGAGCGACCCCGCCGCGGTGCAGCGCATGTTCGCCCGCATCGCGCCGCGGTACGACCGCGCGAACGACGTCCTCTCGCTCGGCCTTCACCGCGCGTGGAAGCGGCGCGCGGTGCGCCTCGCCCACGCGCGGCGCGGGGACCGTGCGCTCGACCTCGCGACGGGCACCGGCGACCTCGTCGGCCCGCTCGCGCGCGCCGTCGGCGAAAAAGGCCGCGTCGTCGCGGTCGACCTCACCATCGCGATGCTCCGCGTCGCGCGCGGCCGTCTCAAGGGCCCGGCGTGGACCGCCGCGGACGCGCTGCACCTTCCGCTGCGCGACGGGTCGGTCGACGCCGTCACGATGGCGTTCGGCATCCGCAACGTCCCGGACCCCGTCGCGTGCCTGCGCGAGATCCGCCGCGTGCTGCGCGTCGGGCAGCGCGCCGTCGTCCTCGAGTTCGGCCAGCCGCGCGGCCCGCTCGGCGCGCCGTTCGGGTGGTACAGCCGCGCCGTGATCCCGCGCGTGGGCGGCTGGCTCACGGGCGATCGGTCCGCGTACGAGTACCTGCCGCGCACGGCGGCGGCGTTCCCGTCGGGGAAGGCGTTCGAGGCGCTCGTGCGCGAGGCGGGGCTTGCGCCGGTCCTCACCGAGTCGCTCCTCGGCGGCGTCGCCTGGCTGTACGTCGCCGAACGATAGGGCGTTCCTGGCGCTTGCCCTCGCCTTGCGCTTGCCCTTGCGCTCGCCCTCACTCGAACGTCAGCACGTCCATCCCGCGCAGCAGGTCGCCCGTGAACAGGTACCCGTTGTAGTACCAGGTCTCCCACGTGTCCGAGTGGTCCTTGAACTGGTCGAGCATCTCCGCGCGCATCGGGTCGCTGAAATCGAGGAGCACGACGCCCGCGCCGTAGAACGACATCGCGAGGATGTCGCGGCCGTCGGGGTCGGGGACGAGCCGTCCGTGGTGGGCCGTGCAGCTCGCCTCGAGGTTGTCCGCCTCGAGGTGGTGGCCGGGGCTGTACCATCCGAGGAGCTTCGGGTCTGACTCGTCGCTCACGTCGTAGAACCAGAGCGCGCCGGTGGGCGCGCCGGGGGCGCTGCAGCCGGGCGGGAGACCTCCGCCGCCGAGCTCGTCCCCGACGACGAGCACCGTCCCGTCCTGGTTGAGGATGCTGAAGTGCGCGAACGGCGTGACCGCGGGGAACACCGACGGCGACGGCAGCATGGGGTTGCCGTGCGGGATGGGGACGTTCGTCACGACGACCGGGTTCTCCGGGTCCGCGATGTCCCAGATCTGCGCGAACTGCACGCCGGCGCAGATCGCGCGCTGCTTCTCTGCGCTGTTCCAGAAGTAGACGTGGTGGCAGCTGAAGCCGTTCGGGAACTCCTGCACGAGGCGCGGCGCCGCCGGGTCCGTGAGATCGTAGATCTCGGTGACGCCCTTCGCGGTCTCGGCGCGCAGCCCGTCAGGCGCGCGGCCGCCGCCGTCCGAGCCGGCGTTGTACACGTACGGGGTGCCTGGGACGACGCCGAGCTTGTGGCCGCGCGACGTCGGCTCGACCTTGCTGAGGCCAACCGGTTTCGTCGGGTCCGTGATGTCGAACACCTCGAAACCGGGGCCCGTCGAGAAGACGGCGACGAGGCGGCCGTCGGGGTAGGCGATGACGGCGCTCCCGCGGTGGCCGCCGTCCATGGGCTCGAACTTGCTCAGGACCTTGGGCTCCGTCGGGTCGGAGATGTCGACGATCGCGCTGTCCTCGCCGTACCCGGGCAGGATCGCGAGGCTCCCGAAGAGGGAGATGCCGCCGGCGTGCTCGATGCCGGCGGTCGAGGTCACGTGCGAGAGGCCCGTGATCGAGTCGGGGAGCGCCGATGCGGGGATGGGGGCCCAGAGCGCCGGCACGGAGCTGCCGACCGCCGGAGCGATGAGCGTCGGCCAGCCGAACTTGGGGTGCGGAGCGTTCTGCGGGTCCAGGAAGAGGAACGTCTCCGGGTCGAGCGACGGGAGCGCGATCGCAAGAGCGGTGCTGCCGGGTGCGACCTCGGCGGCGTTCGGGCCGACACAGCCGGCGAGGAGCAGCGTCAAGGGGGCAAGGAGCGCACCGAGGGGGGTCTTCATCGGCGGG
>DATDQL010000149.1:0-6820 GCA_035292305.1 Thermoplasmatota archaeon | reverse complement strand
GCGAGGCTCGTCGCCGCCTCCCCGGGCTCACGCGCCTGGAACTTCCGCGGGCGCGAGGGTTGCACGGCGACGAGGCCCATCGCTTCGAGCCGGGCCATCGCGTCGTAGATCTTGCTCGTGGGCACCCCGGAGGCGCGGCATATCGTGCGGGCGTCGGCCACGCCGCGCGGGAGGAGCGCGAGGTACGCGTCCATCTCGTACTTCGTGAGCCCGAGACTCTCGAGGATGCTGCGGGCGCCGGCGGCGGTCATGAAGGAGCCATGGACGTTCCCCCTTATCGTTCTACCCCCAATAGGAGTAGAGGATGGCAAACAAGGATGGGCTGCGCGCGCACCATGGGACGCATGATGACCGGTGCCGCCGACGACGCCGTCGACCGAACGCTCGCCGACCTGCTCTCCGCAGGCGCCGTAGTCGTGGTCGCGATCCTCCTCACCGCCTACCTCGCCGGGCGGCTCGGTGCCTGACGAAGCTTTATCGCGGGCGCCGGACTTGCCGCGGCCGATGGACGCGGTCGCGGTCTCCATCGGCGGGAGCTTCCTCGTCAAAGAGAACGGCGTCGACGCCGTGCTCGCCCGCGACCTCGCACGCATCCTCGAGCGCGTCGGCGAGAAACGCCGCGTCCTTGCCGTCGTGGGCGGCGGCGCCCTCGCGCGCACCTACATCCGCGGCGCGCGAGAGCTCGGCGCAGACGAAGCCACCCTCGACGAGATCGGGATCGAGGTCACGCGCCTCAACGCGCGCGTCCTCATCGCGGCCTGCAGGCACGCGTACCACCTCCCTCCGAAGACGTTCGACGAGGCCCTGCTCGCCTCCCGGAGCTGGCCCGTCGTCGTCATGGGCGGGACGCACCCCGGCCACACGACGGACGCCGTCGCGTGCATGCTAGGCGAACGCGCGCGCGTCCAACGCCTCGTCATCGCCACGAACGTCGACGGCGTCTACGACAAGGACCCGAAGACGCACAAGGACGCGAAGTTCCTCCCGCGCATCGACGGCGAGGAGCTCGCACGCATCGCGTCGGCCGGCAAGGCGCACGCAGGAAGCGCGGGCGTCGTAGACGCTCTCGGCGCACGGCTCGTCGCCCGCAGCGGCCTCGAGACCGCGGTCGTCCTCGGTACCGATCTCGCCGCGCTCGAGGCGGCGCTCCTCGGCAGCTACGACTTCCACGGCACGATCGTGAACGCGAAGGGTGGACGATGATGCCGAAGGCCAGGCCCAGGGAGCAGACCCCGAGTTTCCCCCGCGTTTCCCCGGAGCGTGCCTGATTGCCCGTCCAGATCGTGAACCACGCCCACTGCTGGATCTGCGGCAAGGCCATGGACTGGGACGCGGACGCGAAGACCTGCTCCGCTGCATGCAAGAAGGTCCTCGACACCCGCAACAAGAAGCGCCGCAACTACATGCTCCTCCTCTACGGCCTCATGGCCGCGAGCGTCGTGTACCTGCTTCTGTCGGTCGGCCGCGTGATGTGAGGCGACCTCGGACCCCGGGGCGCGCTCCCCGGATGCCGCGAACTTCCGGATAAGGGCGAAGCACGCAGCGCGCCGTCGACGTGCCGATGGAAACGCCCCACGACGCCGACGAGCCGCGCACGACCTCGACGCCGGGGAAGACCCCGAGTCCTTCCAAGACTTCAGGGACCCCGAAGACTTCCACAGCCCCCAAGACTTCAGGGACCCCGAAGACTTCCACAGCCCCCAAGTCTTCAGGGTCCGTCGATGCCTTCCCGGACGGCCGCCGCCGTGCGGTCCCGGCCGACGTCGTGCATCCGCCGATCCTCTACCGTGCGCCGACGTCCACGGTCGACTGCCCGCGTCCCGCGCGCGCGATGATCACCCTGTTCCGCTCCGAGATCGAGCTCTCGACGGGGCGTCGCCTCGCGCTCGGCGAGGTCGTGGGGCGCATGGTGGATTTTGCGGGGGAGAACCGGGACGACTTCCTGCGGTTCTGCGAGGAGCCGTAACCTTAAGCGCGCCCGGCCGATGCCCGGCGCGATGCCTGTCGCCCTCGTCACCGGCGCCTCGAGAGGGATCGGCCGCGCGATCGCGCTTCGACTCGCGGAGGACGGGTGGGACGTCGCGGCGAACTTCTTCATGAACCCCGCGGGGGCGGAGGACGTCGCGCGCGAGGCCCGCGCGTGGGGGCAGAAGTGCTTCCCGATCGCAGCGGACGTCGGGGACCCGGAGCAGGCCGCGCACCTCGTGGAGGAGGCGCTCGGCCATTTCGGCCGTCTGGATGCGATCGTGAACAACGCGGGCGTGTACGATCGCCGGCCGATGGACAAGCTCGCCGTCGAGGATTGGGCTCGGACGATCGCGACGAACCTCTCCGGGCCGTTCTATGTGGTGCGCGCGGCCTTGCCGCAGCTCAAGGAGGGCGCGCGGATCGTGAACCTCGCGTCGGTCCTCGGCGAGACGGGCTCGAAGCACGGCGCGCACTACGCCGCGTCGAAGGGGGGCCTCATCGCGCTCACGAAGTCCATGGCTCGGGAGCTCGCTCCTCGGGGAATCCTCGTGAACGCAGTCGCGCCCGGCGCGGTGGAGACGGACATCCTCTCGGGAGACACGCCCGAGCAGCGCGCGGCGCGGCTCAGGACGATCCCGCTCGCGCGCGTCGGCGTCCCGGACGAGGTCGCCGGCGTCGTCGCGTGGCTCTTGGGGAAGGACGCGTCGTACGTGACGGGGCAAGTCGTCCACGTGAACGGCGGCCTTCTCATGCCGTAGCGCAGCCTTCTAAGCGTGGTCGCCGTTCCCGGGCGCGGATGCCGTCGCTCGCGTACCGGCTCTCGGCGCCGGACCCTCGCACGCACACGTTCCACGTCCGCGTCGAGGCGCACGGTCTCGCGCGCGATCTCGTCGACCTCGTGATGCCGGTCTGGGCGCCGGGGTCGTACCTCGTTCGCGAGTTCGCGCGCAACGTGACCGCGTTCACGGCGCGCGACGGCCGCGGACGGAAGCTGCCGTGGACGCGGCCGGACAAGTGCACGTGGCGAGTGGAGGCCGGCGGCGCGGACGTGGTGCGCGCCGAGTACGACATCTTCGCGCACGAGCTCTCCGTGCAGACGAGCCACCTCGATACGTCCCACGGCTACGCCAACGGGACGAGCACGTTCATGTACGTCGACGGCGCGAAGGAGCTTCCCTGCGACCTCACGATCGAACCGCCGCGCGGGTGGAATGTCGACGTCGGGCTCGATGAGGCGGGGCGCAACCGGTTCCGCGTGCCTGACTACGACACGCTCGCGGACGCTCCGATCGAGATGGGGACGCACCGCCGGCTCGACTTCCGCGTCGGCGGCGTGGACCATCGTGTCGCTCTCTGGGGACGCGGGAACGAGGACGTGGACGTCCTCGTGCGGGACCTCGGGAAGATCGCGCGGGAGGAGGCCGCCATCTTCGGCGGGCAGCCGTTCGACCGGTTCCTGTGGATCGTGCACCTCACGAACGGCAAGTGGGGCGGCCTCGAGCACCTCACGTCCACGACGCTCCACGCCGACCGTTGGACGTTCTCGCCGCGCAAGGAGTACACGCGGTTCCTCGGCCTAGCCGCGCACGAATTCTTCCACGTATGGAACGTGAAGCGCATCCGGCCGAAGGCGCTCGGCCCTTTCGACTACACGCGCGAGAACCACACGACGCTCCTGTGGGCGATGGAGGGTCTCACGTCGTACTACGACCACTTGATCCTCGCGCGCGCGGGGCTCCTTCCCGAGGACCGTTACCGCGAGTACCTCGCGGAGACGCTCCAGAAGCTCCTCGACGTGCCGGGCCGTCGCGTGCAGAGCCTATGCGAGTCGAGCGACGAGACGTGGGTCAAGTTCTACCGACCCGACGGGGACTCCCCGAATCGCGGCGTCTCGTACTACCTGAAGGGCGAGCTCGTGGGCGCGGCGCTCGACCTCGAGATCCGTCGCCGCACACGCGGCCGCAAGGGGCTCGACGACGTGTTCCGCCACCTGTGGGAGAACGTGTACCTCGCGGGGGCCACGCTCGAGGAGGACGGCTTCGAGCGCGCGGTCGAGACGGTGACCGGCCTGCCCTGGGGGGCATGGTTCGCTCGTTACGTGCGCGGGCGCGAGGACCCCGACTGGAAGGCGCTGTTCGCCGCGGCCGGGTGGGACCTGCGCCCGGTCCAGCGCGGCGAGGAGGCGCGCAAGGACCCGAAGAAGCGGTGGGAGGCCGTACCGTCTTCGGGCGCGTGGCTCGGTCTCACGACGCGCAAGGACGAGGGCGCTGTGAGGACGCAGACCGTGTACCGTGGATCGCCTGCCGAGCGCGCGGGCGTCGCACCCGGGGACGAGCTCGTCTCGCTCGGCGGCTTCCGCGTCACGGAGGACGCGCTGAAGAAGCGCCTCGCCGAGCTCGCGCCCGGGGCTCGCGTCCGCCTCGCCGTGTTCCGCCGCGACGAGCTCGTGACGCTCGACGTCCGCCTCGGCGCGCCGCCTCCGGAGAAGTGGAAGCTCGACAAGCGGAAGGGCGCGCCCGCGCAGGCGAAGCGTCTCCGGAAGGCGTGGCTCGCGCCGCGGGCGGGGCGGAACCGGTGAAGGAAGCCGTCATCGAGGTCCGGGGGCTCGCGAAGCGGTACGGCCGCACGGTCGCCGTCGACGGCCTCGACCTCGATGTCCCTCGGGGCGTGTGCTACGGCCTCCTCGGTCCAAACGGCGCGGGGAAGACCACGACGCTGCGCGCCCTCGTCGGCCTCGTGCGCCCGGACGCGGGCACCGTCACGATCCTCGGGCTCGACGCAGCGCGCGAGGGCCGCAGGGTCCGCGCCCGCATGGCCCTCGTCCCGCAGGAAGCGAACCTCGACCTCGAGGCGACGACGTCGGACAACCTGCTCATCTACGCGCGCTTCTTCGGCATCCCTCGCGTGGACGCGCGGCGTCGCGCGGACGAGCTGCTCGCGTTCGTCGGCCTCTCCGAGAAACGCGACGAGGTCGTCGAGCGGCTCTCCGGCGGCATGAAGCGCCGGCTCCTCATCGCGCGCGCCCTCGTGAACGACCCCGAGCTCCTCGTGCTGGACGAGCCGACGACCGGTCTCGATCCTCAGTCGCGCGCGCTCCTCTGGGAGAAGATCCGCGCGCTCCGAACGCAAGGGAAGACGATTCTCCTCACGACCCACTACATGGAGGAGGCCGAACGGCTGTGCGACGAGCTCGTCATCGTCGACCAGGGGCGTGTGATCGCTCGCGGCGCGCCCGCGGCGCTCGTCGCCGACCGCGTACGCCGCGAGGTCCTCGAAGTGCGCACGCCGGATCCCGAGCGCGCGGAACGCGCCGCGGGAGAGAGGGCGGAAGCGGTCGGCGACGTGCTGCTCTTCACTGCGGACGACGCGGAGGTCCTTCTCCAGCGGTTGCACGCGGCGGGCGTGCCCGTCGAGTACGCCCTCGCGCGCCGCGCGACGCTCGAGGACGTCTTCCTCTCGTTGACGGGGCGGAGGATGCGCGAGTGACACGACGCGTCCTGGTCCTCCCGTGGTTCGACGTCGCGCCGCGCCAGGCGTGGGCCGTCTGGAGGCGCGAGGCGACGATGTACAAGAGGGTGTGGCCGTCGACGATCCTCTCCGGGCTGTTCGACCCGGTCATCTACCTCCTCGCGATGGGGTTCGGCCTCGGCGCGCTCGTCGGCGAAGTCGCGGGGGTCCCGTACGTGCAGTTCCTCGCGCCTGGCCTCATCGCGAGCGCGGCGATGATGGCCGCGACGTTCGAGGTGGCCTGGAACTCCTGGATCCGCATCCACCAGGACCGCAGCTACGAAGCGATGCTCGCGACGCCGACGACGCTCGACGACGTCGTCGCGGGCGAGCTCCTCTGGGCGACGACGCGGGCCGGCGTGTACGCGACCGTGATGCTCGTCGTGGTCGCGGCCTTCGGGCTCGTGCGCTCGCCGTGGGCGCTCCTCGCCCCGGTCGTCGCCGTCGCGGGCGGGCTCCTCTTCGCCATCCTCGGCCTCGCGTATACGGCCTCCGTGAAGCACGTCGACCAGCTCACGTTCTGGTTCACGCTCTTCCTCACGCCGCAGTTCCTGTTCAGCGGGATCTTCTTCCCGCTCGACGGCATGCCCGCGTGGGTCCGGGCTCTTGCGTGGGCGACCCCTCTCTACCACCTCGTCGAGGCCGAGCGCGCGCTCGTGCTCGGCCACGTGGACGCGTCGACCGCGCTCCACGCCGCCATCGTCGTCGCGGCCGCGCTCGTCCTGTTCCGGTTGCCGGCGCGCCTCGTGCGGCCGCACCTCATCCGCTGAGGGGTGGTCAGAGGCGTCCAGCGGCGAGGACCGTCTTCACCGCGTCGAGCCCCGACCAGCGGCCGACGTCCGCCTCGACGTGGACGTACTTGACGCGACGGTCGCGGCCGATGACCATGAGGCCGCGCCGCGCCATCGCGCTGTAGCCCCCCGCGGGCCCGACGGCCCAGATGCGCTCCACCACGACGCGGTCGGCGTCGGCGAGGAGCGGGAAGTCGAGATGCTCGTGCCTCGCCCACGCGGTGTTCACGTGATGCGCGTCGGTGCTGAAGCCGAGCACGCGCGCGTCGAGCCCGCGGAGGTGCGCGAGGTCGTCGCGGATCTCGCACATCTGCTTCGTGCACGTGCTCGAGAACGCGATGGGGTAGAACGCGAGGACGACTTCGGCGGCCAGGAGCTCCTTCGAGAGCGTGATCTCTTGACGGCCGTCCTTCGAACCCGCCGGGAGCGTGAAATCCGGGACCTCGTCGCCGACCTGGAGCATCGGTCCGACGAGCCGCGACGGGGCCTTAAGGATTCGCGGCGAGGCGGCGGAGGATCTCCGCGAGCTCCGCGAGACCGGAGATCGTGGCCGT
>DATDQL010000148.1:0-10553 GCA_035292305.1 Thermoplasmatota archaeon | reverse complement strand
CGGCACGACTCACCGCGCCCACGGGCGCGGTGTGGCCGACGAGGGACGAGGAGGGACAGTGACATGGGCAGGCTCATCGCAGTCTTCCGGCTCATGCCCGAGAGCCCGGAGACGGACCTCGAGAAGATCAAGGCCGGCGTGAAGTCGGTGACGCCGAAGGGCGTCGACCTCCAGGGGTGGCAGGTCAAGCCGATCGCGTTCGGCCTGAAGGCGCTCGACGTGACGATCGTGATGAACGACGAGCAGGAAGACGTGTCCACCGACTCCATCGAGGAAGCCTACAACGGGATCGAGGGTGTCGGCGGGGTGCAATGCACCGACGTCGGACGATTGTAGGCGCATCGCATTCGCCGTGCGCCGTAGCGCACGGTGTGATGCAGGGCACCGACACGGGCCGGATCTGAGAACTCACACGACCCACAGCGCCGGCGGCTCGTCGTAGAGCCGCGGGCCGAGGCTCTGGCGGGCGAACGTGACCCGCCCGCCCTCTTCCGCCGAGAGGACCGTGACGTAGGTCGCGACGAGGTCGCCGTCCGGCGTGACCGCGACCGACTGGAAGTCACCCAGCTCGCGGCCGCTGCGACAGAAGGACCCGTCCTGGCACGGTGGGCCGGTGCGCACCGCGGTCGTCGAGATCCGCGTCCGATACGGAGCGGGCGCGTCGCCGTCCGCGCCGAGGAGGACGACGGCCTCGAGGTGCCATTCCTTTTCGGGGTCGGGCGCGGCGTACCACGTGAAGGCGATGCGGCCGGGCGCGCCCGCGACGCCCCACGCGAACGTCGCGTAACCGGGCGCCTCGGCCGCGACGCGAGGGGCGCTCCATGTCTCGCCGCGGTCGAGGGAGACGACGTACGCGACGCGCGTGACGTCGCCATCGAGTTCGACCCACGAGACGTACAGCGTGCCCGCGGCATCCGCGAAGGTGCCGGGGAAGAAGTCGTTGAGCTCGGCGCCCTCGACGACCGCAGACTCGATCCACGTCTTTCCCCCGTCGGTGGTGCGGACCGTGACCACGTCGCCAGACGCGTCGTCGAAGTAGGAGAACGCGACGAAGCCGCCGGGAAGCGCCACGAGCGGGCCCGGGGCGGTCGAGAATTCCGTGACGACCCTGCCGCTCCAAGTGTCGCCGCCGTCGCGCGTCTCGGTGACCCAGATGCCGCGGTCGCCGTTGTGCACCATGTACACGTGGCCTGCCGCGTCGGGGTCCGGCCACATCCATTGCCGGTCGACGGGCGGAGGGCCGCTTGCGGGCAGTCGGGCAGCGTGCCACGTGTCGCCGTTGTCGTCGCTCCACTGGACGGACTCCGTGAAGAAGCCGAACTGGTCCGTGACGTAGACGCGCCCTGCGGAGTCGATCGCGATGTCGGAGTCGCCGCCGCCGGGTTGGGCCGTGTGGTAGGGCGATGGGCCGAGACCGGCGAGATGCTCGAAGGAAGCGCCGCCGTCGGCGCTGCGCCAGATCGCGCCCTGGAAGATGCCTTTGTCGACGTGCTGGACCGCGTCGAGCGGCCGCGTCGCGTACTTGATGACGCCCGTGGGCGCCGCGACGAAGATCGTTCCGTCCGCCCCGACCTTCACGCTGGGCTCGCTCGCGATGCGCTCGGCGTCGACAACGACGGGCTCGAGGAACGCGAGCGCCTCGAGCGCCCCTTCCGCGGCCGGGCCGGCGCCGCTGCCGACAGGCGGCTCGACGCAGCCGGCGAGGAGCAGGGCGAACGCGGGCGCGAAAGCGCGGAGGCGCATGACTACGCGAACGGCCGGACCCCTTCATGAGGTCGATGGCGCCGCCCTTATCCTGCAGCCGCGCGATGCGGCGCCGTGCTCGCCCGCCTGGAGCGCATGGGAAACCAGCTCCCGCCGCGCTTGAAGGTCCTGTTGAACCTCGCGATCAGCATGGTGCTCCTCCTGATGGCCGTGCCGATTCTGTGGGTCGGCGTCGTCGATGGTGCGTGGAGCGGCGTGTCGCTCGGCGCGGGGCTCCTGCTGCTCGCCGTCTTCAACCTCTTCACGTGATCCCGTGCGGCCCGCGACCCTCGCCTTCCTCCTCGTGCTGGCCGTCCCGACCGCGGTCGCGTATCCCGCCCCCGCCGAAGCGCCGTCGTACGTCAGCGACTGCGCGAGCGCATTCGACCGCCGCTTCGTCTTCGATTTCGTCGGCGCCGTGCCCGCGCCGTGGGGGCCCGCGATCGAGGAAGCCGGGTGCGACGTCTACCGGCTCACGGGCGCGCACTTCGTCCTCGTCGCGGTGAACGGCACGGACGGCGAGCCGCTCGAGACCTACGCCCTGCACCTCTTCGAACGGTGGGGCGTCGGCGACGCCGAGCGTCAGGACGGCATGATGCTGCTCTACGTCGAGGACTACGCCATCGACGGCCGCTCCAGCGCCGTGCGCATCGAGGTCGGCTACGGGCTTGAGGGCGTCGTGAACGCGCGCGTCGCGCAGGTCGCCATCGCTCTCATGCACGAGGCGAGCGCGAACGCGATCGAGGCCGGCCAGAGCGTTTCGGAGGCGCGCAGCCAGGCGCTCGGCACCGGTTCCGAGTTCCTGCTGAGGTCGGTCGCGGAAGGGTACACGGACGGCGCATTCCCCGAGCCGGCGCCGCGCGCTCCGCCGCTCGCGTTCTGGATCGTCGCAATCGCCATCGTCCTCATCGTCATCGTCGTCCTCGCCGCGACCGCCGAGGGGCGACGGGGGCGCCCCCATAGCGGCTGGGGGTACTCGAGCGGCTCCGGCGCGTGGGTCGGCGGCCTCGCGGGCTCGCTCGGCGGGAGTTCCGGCAGCGGCTCGTTCGGAGGCGGCTCGTTCGGCGGAGGTCGTTCCGGGGGCGGGGGCGGGAGCGGGGGGTTCTGAGCCCGCAGGGCGAGTCGGGCACGGTCCTCGTCCCACGCGGCCAGCCAACCTGAACCACCAAGGCACCAAGCCACGAAGGCACTTGGCAGCTCCGAGGAGACATGCAGGACCCCGAGGTCTTGGTGCCTTGGTGTCTTGGTGGGTTCGTTGCCTGGCCGGCCGAGTGAGCCCACTTCGCTCGTCCGCGCCGCGCCAGGCACACGCTTATCGCCGGGAACCGCGCTCGCGCGGTCTCGTGGCCAAAGGCACGTGGATCGCCCTGGGCGTGCTCGGCGGGATCGCCCTCGTCGCCCTCGGCATCGTGGGCAGCGCCGTTGGCACGTACAACTCGTTCGTGCAGGAGAGCGAGGGGATCGACGCGCAGGGCAAGCAGGTCGACGTCCAATACCAGACGGCGTTCCGCAAGGTCCCGCAGCTCGTGAACCTCACCGAGCAGTACATGCGGAACGAGGCCGACGTCATGACCCAGGCCGCGGCGTTGCGCTCCGGCCTCGTTCCTGCGGGGAACGGCACGTTCGACGAGAAGGACGCGTACGCTGCGCAGCTCGCGAACTTCATCGCCCTTATCGCGGCGCGCGCGGAGAACTACCCCGAGCTACGCGCGTCGAACCTCTTCATCATCACGATGGACGAGATCGTGAACACCGAGAACAAGATCGCGATGGAGAAGGTCCGCTACAACGATCGCGTCCAGACCTACAACGCTCATCGCCGCGAGTGCTGCATCCCGCTCTGGATCGCGGGCGCGTTCGGGTTCGACGAGAACGACTACATCGGCTACACCGACCGGCCGAACCAGTCGACGTTCCCGCAAGGCACGCAGCTTTGAACCTCCGAGCGCGGCCCTCGAAATCCTTTTAGCGCGTCCTCGGGCTCCCTTCTCGCCTCCCGCACGGGGAGTTGGGGGAACCACGAAATGCAGAAGCACCTCTACGCTCTCCTTCTCGCGCTCGCCGTCGCCCTCGCCGGCTGCGCCCAGAAGACGGACGACATGGACGATGACACTACGCCGCCGCCGGGCGGCGACGACGACGGCGGCGAGGACGACGATGACGACGAAACCCCCGGCGACGCGGGCGTCCTGAAGCTCGGCACGATGATGCCGCTCACGGGACCGCTGAACAGCATCGGCCCGTCGATGGAGAAGGGCGCGAAGCTCGCGATCAGCGAGGTGAACGCCGCGAACCTCGGCCTGCGCATCGACGTCGTCGGACACGAGGACGACGGCACGGTCGACACGACCGGCGTGCCCAACAAGTTCAACCGCCTCGTCGCGGGCGGGGCGCAGGTCATCGTGGGCCCGTGCTGCTCCGGCGTAACGGGCTCCATCCTCGACCTCGCCGTGCAGAACGAGGTCATCGCGGCAACACCTTCCGCGACGGCCCCGAAGTTCACGACGGAGCGCGACAACGAGGGCTTCTTCTGGCGCATCCCCGTGAACGACGGCATCCAAGGCCGCGTGCTCGCGGAGCTCATGGACACCGACGGCGCGACGGACGTCGCGATCATCGCGGTGAACAACAACTACGGAAACGGGCTCGCTGCCGTCCTCAAGGAGCAGCTGACGGGCGCGCACGGGATCACCATCGTCGCCGACGAGCGGCACGACGAGGGGACAACGACCTTCTCGACCGCCGTGGACGCCGCGTGCGGCAAGGACCCGAAGGCGATCGCGCTGGTCACCTACACCGCGGACGGCGCGCAGATCGTGAAGGAGATGTTCTCGAAGGGCTGCCTCGACGGCGTGAAGCTCTACGGCTCCGAAGGGGTGTACGATCCCGCGAGCAGCATCGCGACGCAGGCCGGCAAGGACGCGGAGGGGAACTTCCTCGTCGCGGGCATGCGTGGCAGCGCCCCCCAGCCCGGCAACGCTTCGACGTTCGGCCTGAAGTACAAGGCCGCGTACCCGGCGGAGGATCCGCAGCTCTACGCCGCGGAGTCGTACGACGCCGTGATGTACGCCGCTCTCGCCGCGGTGAAGGCCGGCAAGACGGACGCCCCCTCGATCCGGGACGCGTTCCACGCCATCGCGAACCCCCCGGGGCAGAAGTGCAGCGAGTTCGCGGCCTGCGCCGCCCTCGTCAAGGCGGGGCAGGACATCGACTACGCGGGCCACGCGCACGACTACGCGTTCGACGAGCGCTTCGAACCCGGGACGGGCCTCTTCATCTGGTGGGAGGTCCAGGCCGACGGGACGATGAAGACGGTGGCAACGGGCAAGAGCGCGTGAGCGCAACCGGCGCCGGGGCCTTAGGGCCCCGGCTACCCACCAAGGTAGAGCTTTCCCACGTTCTCGTCCGCGAGGAGGTCGCGCGCGGGCCCTTCGTATCTGTTCTTCCCCTGGTCGAACACGTAGCCGCGGTCCGCGATGGCGAGCGCCTTCCGCACGTTCTGCTCCACGAGCAGGACCGGGACGCCGCTCTCCGCGACCTTGCGCACGTGGCCGAACACGAGGTCCTGCAGCGACGGTTGCAGCCCCGCGCTCGGCTCGTCGAGGAGCAGGACGCGGGGCTCGGCGACGAGGGCGCGCCCGAGTGCCACCATCTGCCGCTGCCCGCCGGAGAGGCGGCCGGCTCGCTCATCGGCCTTCTCCGCGAGCGCTGGGAACATCGCGGAGACACGAGCGATCGCGGCGCGCGCGCGGGCGCGGTCCTCGACGAGGAAGCCGCCCATCTCGAGGTTCTCGCGGACCGTGAGGGTAGGGAACACGTTCGCGACCTGCGGCACGTACCCGAGCCCCGCGCGGACCATCGCGTCGGGCGCGGACCCTGTCACGTCGCGACCGTCGACCGTCACGCGGCCCGCCTTGAGACGGACGAGCCCGAAGACGGCCTTCAAGAACGTGCTCTTCCCTGCGCCGTTCGGGCCGACGATGCACACGACCTCGCGCTCGCCGAGCGCGACGGACGCACCGTGCAGGACGTCGAGCCCTCCGTAGCCGCCGACGAGGCCCTCCGCGACGAGGACGCTCACGCGCTCCCTCCGAGGTAGGCCTCGACGACCTCCGGGTCGGCGCGGATCTCCTCCGCCGTCCCTTCCGCGAGCTTGCGACCGTGGGCCATGACGACGATGGGATCGCATCGCGCGAACACGGTCTCCAGGTCGTGCTCGACGAGGACGAACGTGACGTCCCGCTCGGCGCGAACGCGTTCGAGCATGTCGAGGAGGCGCCGCGCGAGCGTCGGGTTCACGCCCGCCATCGGCTCGTCCAGGAGGACCACGCGAGGGTCCGCCATGAGAGCGCGCGCGAGCTCGAGGAGCTTCCGCTGCCCGCCGGAGAGCGCGCCCGCGTACTCGTCCTTCAGGCTCTCGAGCTCGAACAGGCGCAACGCCGCGTCGGCTTTCGCACGCACGGCCTCCGCTTCCCGAGCGACCCGCGGGGCAAGGAAGAGCGGCGCGACGAGTCGCTCGCCGACCTGAGGGCCCGGCGCGAGCAGGAGGTTCTCGAGCACAGTCATCCGCTGCAGCGAGCGCGTGATCTGGAACGTGCGCGCGAGGCCCCGACGCGCCCGCGCGTACGCGGGGAGGCGCGTCACGTCCTCGCCGAGCAGCTCGACGCGGCCCGTCGTGGGACGGTACGCCCCCGCGAGCAGGTTGAACAGCGTCGTCTTGCCCGCGCCGTTCGGTCCGATGATCGCGGTGAGGGTCCCGCGACGGACGGCGAGGTCCATCCCGTCGACGGCGCGGAGGCCGCCGAACTCCATGCGAAGACCGGTGGCTCGGAGGACGACCTCATTTCCCAAAGAGGAGCTCCTCCTTCCTTCCGACGATCCCCTGAGGGCGCAGCATCATGACCAGGACGAGGAGCGCGCCGATGAACAGTCCCTGGCCGGGGCCCGCGACGTCGCGGAACCCGAACCGTTCGAGGAACGGCAGCAGGCCTGCGGCCTCGGTGATGCCCCACAGCACGAGCGCGCCGGCGATCGCGCCCTTCAGATTGCCCACGCCGCCGAGGACGATCGCGATCCACGCGAAGAACGTGATCTGGCGCGCGAAGCTCGACGGCACGAGACTCGCGGTCTGCCACGCGAGGAGGATGCCCGCGAGCGACGCCGCGACGCTGCCGAGCGCGAGCGCCTGCAACCGGAACCGGTTGACGTTCTTCCCGAGGGCGGAGGCGACGGCGTCGTCCTCGCGGATCGCCTTAAGGACCCGGCCCCAAGGCGAGCGCACGAGCACGTGGAAGACGAGGTAGACGTACGCGACGACGAGTACCGCGACCACCGCGTGCGCGAATCCGACAGGCAGCACGTCGATGCGGTCGGCCGCGTCCCGCCACCACTCCGAGGAACGCGCCCAGCGCGCGACCGGCTGGTGGAACGTGAAGATCCCCTCCGTCCCGCTCGTGAGCCACGTCTCGTTGCGCAGGAACGACTCGACGAGCTCGGCCGCGCCGAGGGTGACGATCGCGAGGTAGTCCTCGCGCAACCGCACGGCGGGCAGCCCGAGCAGGAGCGCGAACAGCGCGGCGACGACGCAGCCGGCGACGGCGCCGAGGAACGCGACGACGTGCCGGGCGCCCATGTCGTCGAGCGGATGCATCGCGAGCGCCGTCGCGACGCCGAGGAGGAGCGCGATCCCGCCTGCTGCGGCGAGACGCGCGGCCGGGCGCGCGCGCCGCATCACGCGCTCCGCGAGCACCGCGAGCGGCACGATCGCGAGGACGGCGACGAGGAGGCCGATCGCCGCCGCGCCGAGAAACGACAACGCCGGGTCGCCCGCAAGCGCGGCGGCCCACCGAAGCGCCGGCGAAGGGCACGGCGGGACCGCGCAGGCCGACGCGGGCGGCACGCGCCAGGGGATCGCCATCGTGTACGCCGCGAGCCCCGCGAAGGCGACGAGGCCGAAGTTGATGAGGCCCGTGAAGCCGAACTGGAGCTGGAGGCCGAGCGCGAGGAGCGCGTAGATGCAGACGACGAGGACGACGCCGAGGAGGTAGTTGAGGAGGAGCCCTGTGGATTCGGCCTTCGCGCCGACGCCGAGCGCGAGGCCGCCGAACACGACCAAGGCCACGGCGCCGACGACGAGCCACTCCTTCGCCTCGCGCCCGATCTTCACGTCGCCCGCCCTCCGAAGATACCCTGCGGGCGGACGAGGAGGACCAGGATGAGGATGATGAGCGCGGCCGCGAACTCGTAGCGGGACCCGATCCAGAGCGGACTCGTCTTCATCGCGACGCCCACGACGAGCCCGCCGGCGATCGCTCCGTAGGGCGAGCCGATCCCGCCGAGGATGACGGCGGCGAACAGCGCGAGGATGATGTTCACGCCCATCTGCACGTTCATCGTGTTGTTCGACACGAGGGTGAGGAGGATGCCCGCGACCGCCGCGAGCGCGCCCGCGAGCGCCCAGACGTACACGAGCGCGCGGTCCACGTCCACGCCGCTCACGCGCGCGAGGTCGCGGTCGTCGGCGAGCGCGCGCATGGCGCGGCCGTACCGCGTGTGCCTCAGGAACAGGTGGACCAGGACCGCGAGGACCGCGGCCGCGACGATGGTGAACTGCTGTTCGGGGAGCATGCGCACGCCGAGGAACGGCTCCGCGACGACCGCCGGCCGCGCGAACGAGCGGTTCCCGGTGCCGAATCCGATCTGCAGGGAGTTGCGGATGACGAGCGCGACCCCGATGGACACGATGACGAGCGACAGGATCGTCGCGCGCTTGCGCCGGAGCGGCCGCCACACCGCGAGGTCGAGACCGACCGTGAGGAGGACGGTCGCCGCGACCGCGAGGACGGTGCACGCGAGCAGCACGAGGTTCGTCGTGGCGCCGGCCGGCCGGACCGCGCCCAGGAAGACGCCCGACGCGGCGACCGTCGCCGCTGCGACGAGGAGCGTCGCGACCTCCGGCCGCCGCAGGCGCCGCCACCGCCAGCGGTCGAGGATCACGGCGACGACCACGACGGAGGCGAGGACGAGCGCGAAGGGGAGCGCGGAACCGGGCGCACGCACGGCGAACAGGAACGCGAAGAAGGCTCCGAACGTGAGGAACTCGCCGTGCGCGAAGTTCGAGAGGCTCAGGATGCCGTAGACGAGGGAGAGGCCGATCGCGGCGAGGGAGAGGATGCCGCCGAAGACGATGCCGTTCGCGACGTACTGGAGGACGAGGCTCGCGTCCACCATGGGACGGGCCTCACGGCGGCGGCTTGCCGGGTTCGACCTTCGAACGCGTCGTCGTGAGCGAACCGTCCTCGTTGACCTTCCACCAGGCGTAGAACCCCGACTTCGGGTCGCCGTAGGCGTCGAAGTCGCCGTCGCCGGATGCGCCCTGGTAATCCACGTTCGTTCCCGTCGCGGCGAGGAGGATGCCGTTGCGGATCGACGACCCTCGCACGGGCACGTCGGAGCTCGAGTCGCGGTTCGCGACCTCACGCACGTGGTCGCGGACGAACTCTCCGCGAAGCTCCTGGCTGCGGATGGTCGCGCTCCCCGCGAGCGCGGCGATCATCACGGCGTCGTAGGTCTCCGCCGCCCACGGCCCTGGCCCGTCGGCGTCCTCGGGGTACGCGGCCCGGTAGTCGGAACGGAACGCGTCGAGCGCGGGCCCCGTCGTCGCCTCGGGCGAGGCCCCGCGCAGGCCGGAGACGACGAATTCGGAGCGCTTCGTCTCCGTGTTCTCCTCCTTGCCGACCGCCTGCACGAACGCGTCGGAGCGCAAAGAGCCGCTGAAGTACCACACGCTGCGCTTCATTTTGCCGAGGTCGAACGCGGACTTGATCGCCTCCGCGCCGGCCTGCGCGCCCATCACGAGCAGGACCGCGTCGGGGTCGTTGCGGGCGACCTGCTGCACCTGGCCGCCGGTCGGAGTGCCGGTGACGAGGACGAGCTCGCTCACGGTGCCGCCCTTGTCCTCGAGCGCTGAGCGGAACCGGGCCGCGACGCCGCGGCCGTTCGCGTCCCCGTCGGCGAGGACGCCGACCGTCCGGCACCCTTCCTTCCAGACGAGGTCCGCGAGCGTCTCGCCTTCGAGGGCGGTGCTCGGCGGGATGCGGTAGAAGTAGCCGTCGTTGCGGCGCTCGAGCGAGAGCGACGGGTCCGTCGCGGTCGGTCCGAAGACGACGACCTTGCGCTGCGCTGCCTCGTCGAGGAGTTCGCCCGTGATCGGGGAGGCGACGACGACGACGGCTCCCTGCGACGCCAGCGCACCGAGCGCGTCCGCGCTCGCCGAGGCCGCGTCGCTGTGGATGAGGCGGATGCGGAGCGCGTTCGCCGCGTTGGCCTGCTCCGCGGCGAGGTCCGCGGCGCGGACCATGTCGGCGCGCGAGGCGACGGCCGCCGAGGGGAGGAGCGTCCCGATGACCATCTCTTGCGTCCCCTGCACGAGCGCGCCTGGGACGACCGGCGCGACGGCGACCGACGGCAGCGACAGCGGCGCCGCGGCGGGCGGGCCGATGGCGGTAGCGACGCGCTGTGTCTTCTCGAGGCAGCTGCGTTTCACGAACGCGGCGCCGAGCTCCTGCTTGTCGCGCACGCTCGTGCAGCCGGAGAGCGCGACGCCCGCGAAGAGGGCGACGACCGTCACGCTGAGCAGGCGGTGCGTGGAAGCGCGCATGACGAAGGCAGCGCGGAACCCCTGCGACACGGGATAAAGGTTTCCAAGGGCGCCGGCGGAGGGCCCGTGCGCGGCGCGCTCGCGATCATCTTTCAAGGCGGGCACACGGGGAGGCCGCACTCCGGCGCGGGCCCGAGGTCGTCGACGCGCG
>DATDQL010000147.1:0-2838 GCA_035292305.1 Thermoplasmatota archaeon | reverse complement strand
TCCGCGTCGACGCCCGCGCGGCGGAAGTACGAGGCGAGCCTGTCGATGTCGCGGCGCAGGAGCTGGCGCGCCGCCGAGTTGGTGATGACGTCGACCGTCTGCGAGAGGTCGATGACCACCGCGCGCTCGCGCCAGTAGAGGACGTTGTAGGCGGAGAGGTCGCCGTGGACGCGGCCCGCGCGGAGCATCAGCGCGACCTCCTCGAGGAGATCGCCCCAGATCTCGCGCGCGCGGCGGGCGGGAAGGCGGACCGACGCCAGGCGCGGAGCCGCGACCGGCGGATCGCCGACGAACGCCATGCGGTACCCACCCTCCGTGCCCTCGTCACGGCTGCCCTTCAGCGACGCGTTGATCGGCCGCCAGTGGAACGAACGCGACGGGGCGCTCGACGGGGCCACCTCCTCGACCGGAGCCGGCACCGTGACCCCTGCCTCGTGCAGTCGGCGGAGCTCCGACCACTCGTGCCCGTACCACGCGGCCTCGAGGATCTTGCGGCCCATCCGCGTGTGACCGGTGACCGCGCGCCGTGCCCGCGCACTGCCCGGTCCGGTGAACCAGTCCTCGCGGTAGCCGGAGTCGTCGCGGAAGCCGCGGAACGACCGCGCCTTGAACAGCTTCTCCGCGATGTAGCAGGTGCGTTCGCCGCTCGACCGCGCGACGAGACGGACCTCGCTCTCCTTACCTTCTTTGACGACGCCGAGGAGCTCCTCCTCGTAGTCGTGCGTGATCAGCCAGTCATCGGCGAACAGGCGCGAGCGCGCGACGGCCATGTGGTCACCCTCCGGTGTGTTGTGGGGGAACGCGGGGATGCCGGAGGGCGCGGGTCGGCTAGAGCGCTACGCCCGCGTGGGGGCCGGCATCCGGTGAACGATCACATGCATTGCCGGCCTCCTTCTGCCGCGTCAGCGGCGATGTGGTGCGCCGGATGGTACACGCGGTCGGGACGCGGGCCTGCCGTAGGCTCGCGGCGTGAAGCGCGCCGGCGTCAGCGACCTCTACGCGGGATGGCATTTGGCCAACGAGGGACTCGTGGCGGCCATCGCGCCGCTCACCGCGGAGCAGCTCGCGCTGCCGGTCGGGCGCGAGGGGCCCCTCTGGGGGTCCGTCGCCCACCTCGCGGGAACGCGGGTGTACTGGCTCTGCCACGTGTTCGGAGAGCCCGGCCTCGAGCGGACGCCGTTCCCCGACGGCGTGGCGGACAAGGGCTGGGAGGACGACCTGACGCGCCCGCGCCGCGCCGATGAGCTCGTCGAGGCGCTCAACAGCTCGTGGCGGATCGCCGAGCATGCCCTCGAGACCTGGACGCCGGACACGTTGCAGCGCGAAGCGCGGCGGATGCGCGACGGCCGCGCGCAGGTCCACACGCGCCAGTCCGTGCTGATGCGCATGATCACGCACGACGCGTTCCATATCGGGGAGATCTCCCTGACGCTCGGCGCTCACGGCCTCGGCGGGACGAGCCCGAACGGGCCGATCGACCTGTGGGCCGGCTTGGGGCGCTGGGCGGACTAGCAGACCGGCGGTGGACGACGCCTCGCGGCTCGCTGATGCCGCGTACGTGCGCTTCCAGTACGCCGACGACGAGAAGCTGCGGGTGCGCATCGAGACGCACGAGCGGTACAGCGAGAACACCATGCCGTTCGTCGAGTGGGTCCTCGGCCACGTCGATGCGCGGCCGGGGCAGCGGCTGCTCGACGTCGGCTCCGGCCCCGGCCAGTACCACTCGCGGCTCGGCGACGTGCGAGTCGTCGCGATGGACCTCTCCGCGGGGATGCTCGCGAAGGTACGCGTGCCCGCGGTCCGCGCGGATGCGCAGGCGCTGCCGTTCGCGGAGGGGTCGTTCGACCGCGTCATGGCGAACCACGTCCTCTACCACGTGCCCGACCAGCGACGAGCCCTCGCCGAGATCCGGCGCGTCGTACGGTCCGGCGGCCGCGTCGTCCTCGCGACGAACGGCCGGACGACGATGCGGGAGCTCTTCGGGATCGCGGACGAGGCCGCGCAGCGCGTCGGCGTCGCCGGCTATCGGACGGTGGCGCTGCGGTTCGGGCTCGAGGACGTCGACCGCGTCCGCGAGGTCGAGCCCGTGCTGGCGTACGTCGCGAGCATGTGGGTCGATCAGCTCGACGCCGCCAGGCGCGCCGAGTTCCTGGAACGCGTCGACGAGCAGGTGCGCGCGATCATCGCTCGAGAGGGCGTATTCCGCGTGCCGAAGCACTCCGGCTGCATCGTGGCGGACTCGTGATGCGCCGCTTCCGCGTGGGCGAGCACGTCGCCTGGAGATCCGTCGAGCGCGAGACGGGAACGGTCATGACCGTTTGGCCCGCCGTCGTCGTCCGGGACGACGACCAGGCGATCGTCACGTTCACGCCGACCGGCAGCATCGGGAAGCGTCGCACCGGCGAGCGCTCCGGCGGCCCGCGCGCGCGCCAGCTCATGCGCTGGGACGGCGGTCACGAGGACAGGCCGTGGATCGGTACGAACGTCGTCCACGTCCACCCGCCCGGCGAGGCGTTCTCGCTGTGGTGCGCGTGGGACGCGGAGTGGCGACCCGCGTGGTGGTACGTGAACCTCGAGGAGCCGTGGCGGCGGACGGCGATCGGCTTCGACAGCCGGGACCTGTGGCTCGACCTCGCGCGAGGGCCCGACGAGACCGCGTGGCGCTGGAAGGACGAGGACGAGCTCGCGTGGGCCGTCGAGGAGGGGCGATGCACGCCGGAGCTGGCTGCGCGTATCCGTGCCGAGGGCGAGCGCGCGATAGGGATGATCACTGGCGGAGAGCCGCCGTTCGATCGCGACTGGTCCGCGTGGCGCCCCGATCCGGCGTGGAGCGTGCCG
>DATDQL010000146.1:0-4152 GCA_035292305.1 Thermoplasmatota archaeon | reverse complement strand
GGCGACGACCTCCTGGTCGATCTCCGTCCCGACGGCGGAAGCGGGGGCGCCCGCGAAGGCGAGGCACACGAGGGCGAGCAGCAGGAGGACACGCACGACGCCGGCACGGGCCCGAGGAGCCTTCACCGTTGCGGGGAGACCGTAGCGCTATCGCACCGCGAGCCGCTTCAACCACGACGCGTCCGGCCGCTGCTCCTCGTGGACCTTGCGGACCTCGCGCGTGAGCTTCGGCGCGGACTTGTACTGCGTGCGGTAGCCGACCTCGCGCTTCCAGAACCGGGGGCGGGTGCGGGCGCGGAGGGTGCGCATCTCCCGGGGCGTCTGGAGGAATTCTAGGATCCCGCGCGCGTAATAGACCGACCAGTCGCGACCTTTGTAGCGGCGCCCGTACTCGTCGAGCACGCGGTAGTATTCGCGCACGAGCGCGTCCGTCTTGCCGTCGACATACACGAAATCGCGCCCGTTCGAGAGGCGCTCGCGCGGGCACCACTCGTCCGCCGCGACGACCACGCCGTACATCCGGCAGATCGAGGGCCGGTACGTGTACACGCTGCAACCGCCGTCGAAGAGCGCGCACCACTGCGAGCCGATGACGTTCCCGTTCGTCCACGTGGGATCGTCGAAGGCTTTCTCGAGCGCCGCGACGACTCGCGCGCGGTCCTTCGCGCCGGTCGCGAACTCGACCTCGAGGTTGCGCGCGATCCACTCGCACTCCATGTAGTGCAGCGTGAGCCCCACCTGGCAGCAGCCGCCGGATCGCTTGCATCCCCACGGCGTGCGATTGTGCGCCTCCTGGAGGCGGTCGAGCCCGTCGTAGACGCCTTGGAGCCGCTCGAAGAGGCGCTCCTTCGGATCCACGTCGGGAGTCGTCGGCACGCGGCCCCGTCAACGCTGCCCGCTCAAGAACCTTGCGATGAGCGCGACAGCGGCGGCCCCGCGAGGAGGAGCCAGGCGATGGCGCTCGGCGTTCCGGACAGACCCGCCAGATCCACACGGAGGAACGGAGACCCGGAGGATCGGAGCCGGGTGAGGACCGCGTCGAGAGTCCTCCGTTCCTCCGGGCCTCCGTTCCTCCGGGTGATCCTGGCGGGAGACCACGGAACGTCGCAGCCGCCAAGATCACCGACGTCGGTGCACGCTCACCGCCAGCGCGACCGTAGCCACGACCGCGACCGCTCCGACCGCGGGCGTGCCCTCTGGATCCTCGACGACGACGGGCGTCGGGACGGACTCCGGCAGCACCCGCACGGTCTTCACGACGACGGCCGCGGCGCCGAACGGGTCCTCCGCGCGCAGCGTCACGGTGAAGTCTCCCTCGGGCCAGAACCGGTGCTCGACGCGGGCGCCGACCGCACGCGCGCGGCCGGCGGCGCCGGAGTGGCCGAAGTCCCACATCAGGCGAACCGGGTCCCCGTCGGGATCCAAGGCCGTCGCCTCGAAGACGATGGGCGTCGTCGCGTTCGCGACGAGGGGGGACCATGAGAACTCCGCGGACGGCGGCGCGTTCGTCGGGCGGACGCGGAGCGGGAGGCTCTCGTGGTCGTACGCTTCCCGCGCCTCGCGAAGGCCCGCGCCGAGCGACTTCTCCGCGAACACGCACGCCTCGTACTCGCCCGCCTGCGGTGTCCACGTCGCGTTCACGCGCCACAGCCACACCCATTCCGGGGCCTTCCCTTCGCCTTCCTGCGGGTAGCGCCGCTTCTCGCCGGCCTCGAGCGGCACCTGCGCGACGCCGGGGCTCAACGACACCACGCCGCGCCAACGCGGGCTCGTCTGCGACCCGCACTGGCCCTCGCCCGGGCCGTAGAGGGCGGCGTAGACGAACGCGGTCGTGCGCTCCGTGCCGTGGTTCACGAACGTGACGTTCGCGGCGAACGGGACCTCGGCGACGACGAGCGGCGGGACCTCGACGGAGAGGATCTCGACCACCTCGCCCTCGGCCGCCGCCGAAGGAGCGAGGAGCGCGAGCGCGATCGCCACCCAGGTCGCTCGTCGCATGCGGCGCAGGCAGGGCGGCGCGCGCCGTGAACGTTGCGAGGGCGACGGGCGAAGAACGAAGGATGAAGGACGAAGGGTCGAAGGACGAAGGGGACGGGACGAGGGGTCGAAGGACGAGGGGATGGGCGTAGGGGACGAGGGGGCGGGGGACGCGTTGGACACGGCGGGCGGAACGCTGAGGGCGACGCGCCAACGATGCTCCCTCTTCGCCCGATTCCCTCGTCCTTTCCCGTCGCCCGTCGGCCCTCGACGCTCCCCGTCATCCGTCGGCCCCTCATCCCTCATCCTTCGCCCTTCGTCGCACGGGCGCAACCTTCAAGGCGCGCGAGACCGGATGCGACGCGCCCTTGCGCTCCACGGCTCTCGCGCTCGCGGCGCTCGCGCTCGCCGCCGCGCTCGTCGTTCCGGCCACCGACGTCCTCGCGCCGGGGCTCCGCTCGCTCCACCGCGAGCTCGCCGACGGCGATTTCAAGCCGTTCGAAGGCACGCCGTTCGACCCCGAGCGCGGCGACGACGAGCCGTTGCCGCTCAGTGACGAGGCCGGCGGCGTCACGGGCTCTTCCGCGGGGAACTTCCTGCCGCAGCCCGGCGCCCTCTCCGACGACTGGCCGATGGACCGCGACGGCACGCCCGGCGAGGTCACCATCGACTTCGTGTTCGAACCGGCGCTCGGGGCGATGAAGCGCCTCAAGGCGTACGACCGCGTCGGACCCTCCTACGTGCTGTCGGTGTCGGACGACGCGCTGCAGGCGCCGACAGACCACAAGGGCGTCTACTACGACCGCACCTTCGTCGGCCGGTTCCCCGTCCAGCTCGAGCCCGGCGTCGCGACGCCGATCTACAGCCCCGACGCGGCCGCGGTCCCGCTGTCCGTCGAGACCGCGCCGTCCGTCCCGGGCGGGGTCGTGGTGCTCAAGGACGGCGCGGACACGTTCCACCTCCGCGCGCGCGACCCGTCGTTCCACGGTGTCGTGAACCTCACGATCCAGTACAAGGCGACGAGCCGCTACTTCGAGCTCGACCTCCCCGAAGGAGTGACGGTCGACGCGTACGCCGCCGCGGAGCGCCCGCGGCTCGACCCCGCCCTCGGGACGAAGGCGCAACGCCTGCTCGCGTCGGTCGGCCTCGCGGGCGAGAACCGCATCGATGCGATCGTCCCCGCGCTCGTCCGCTACTTCTCCGCGTTCGGCGAGGGCCCGATCCCGCCCCCGACGGAGTACGCGGACCTCTACGAGGCGATCGCGTACGGGCAGGACGGCTGCTGCCGCCACCGCGCGTTCGCGTTCCTCGTCACGGCGCAGGCCGCCGGCGTCCCGACACGCGTCGTCGTCAACGAGGCCCACGCGTTCGTCGAGGTCCTCCTTCCCGGCCAGGGCTGGCGGCAGGCCAACCTCGGCGGCTGCGGCACGTACCGCGTGAACAACCCGGACGGGATGCGCCAGTACCATTCCGCAGCGTCCGACCCCACGCTGCCCGGGAACGCCCCCGTGGCCGAGCCGCCGCCGGACGCCCTCCTCACGACCACGACCCTCACGAAGTGGCCGGACGCCGCCCGCAAGGGGACGCCCTTCCTCGTCGCGGGCCGCGTGCTCGACGAGCGCGGTCGCGGCGTGGGCGGCGCAGCGGTCGACGTGTTCGTGAACGCGACGAAGACGACGCCCGGCCACCTTTCCGGCCGCGGGCGCACGGACGCGAACGGCGCGTTCGCGATCCGCGCCGACATCCCGCGCGAGGCGCCGGCCCGCGACTACCAGCTCGTCGCGCACGCGCACGATCTTGCGACCGGCACGCGGTGGTGGCGCGGTTCGTGGAGCGACCCCGAGATCCGCGTCGAGGCCGCGACGAGGTTCGCGCTCGACGTCCCGGCCCGCGACGGCGCGGGGCTCAGGGTCCCCGTGCGCGGACGCCTCGTCGATGTGCTCGGTGGGCCGGCCCCCGATGCGCGTGTCACGCTTGCCGTCGACGGCGCGTCCTACGGCGCGCTCATCACGGACGAGACGGGTGCCTTCGAGTTCCTCCCCGTCTTCCACGCGAAGGGCACGCACGTCCTCGCGTTCGCCTTCGAGGGCGACCGGTGGCGCGACGCCGCGACCGCGACGTGGCACATCCGCATCGACGACACGAGTCTCGACCTCCCGTCCACCATCGAGGCGG
>DATDQL010000145.1:0-4267 GCA_035292305.1 Thermoplasmatota archaeon | reverse complement strand
CGGCGTCGAGCCGCTCACCCCCACGATTGCCGCCCAGCCGCTCGGGGCGACCTCGTTCGTCGCGCGCGTCGGGACGGATGAGTCCGGAAAGGGCGACTACTTCGGCCCGCTCGTCGCCGCGGCCGTCGTCCTCGACGAGCCTACTGTCGAGAAGCATCTCGCCACCGAGGGCGTGCGCGACAGCAAGACCCTCACGAGCGTCATGATCCAGCGACTCGACGCGCTCGTCCGCCGCCATTGCGTCCACGACGTCGTCGTCATCGGCCCCGAGGCCTACAACCGCATCTACTCCGAGGCGCGCAACCTGAACGCCGTCCTCGCGTGGGGTCACGCGCGCGCGCTCGAGAACGTGCTCGAGCAGAAGCCGGTCGGCCGCGCCGTCGCGGACCAGTTCGGCGACAAGAAGTACATCGAGCAGGCCCTCCTCGCGCGCGGCCGCAAGATCCGGCTCGACCAGCATCCGCGCGCGGAGTCCGACCTCGCCGTGGCCGCCGCGAGCGTGCTCGCCCGCGCCGAGTTCGTCCGGCGCCTCGAGGACCTCGGCCGCCAGTGGGGCATGCCGCTTCCGAAGGGAGCGGGACCGGACGTGCTCCAGGCCGCGCGCACGTTCGTGCGCCGACACGGCAAGGACGCGCTCGGGAAGGTCGCGAAGCTCCACTTCAGGACGACGCTCGCGCTGTGAACCGGCGGGGAGCCCCGTTCAAGCCACGGAGAAAGGCATCGGCCCCGTGCGGCGCGTCTCGATCGCCGTCTCGCGAACGTAGTAGCGCACGGACTTGCCGTCGCGGACCTTGTCGAGCACGCCGACGCGGATGAGCCGCTTCACGTGCCAGAGCACGGTCGAGGACGACACGCCCATGCCGGCGCTCACGTCCTTCTGACTCGCGCCCGGGTTCTGGCGCACGAACTCGACCACGTCGCCGGTCCGCGCGACCCTCAGGATCGCGACCTGCTCCTTCGCCTCGATGCCCGAGCCGTTCACGAAGTAGCGGCGGTACTTACCGAATTTCTGCGACACCACGAACCGGGCCTTCTCGAGCTTCAGGAGGTGGTGCGTGACCGTTCCCCAGGCGAGGCCGAGGCGGTCCGCGATGTCCTTGGTCGAGACCCCGGGTTCGCCCTGGATGAGGTCGTAGATGGCCTTGCGGTGCGGATCGTCGAGGAGCTCGCTCGGCTTCAGGTGTGTCGCGAGCGGTAGGAACGCGAGGATGCCGCCGGTCTTCAACGCGCGCCAGACGAGGTACGCGAGTCCGGTCGCCGCGGCTGACGCTGCGGCCGCGGCCGCGAGCTGCGGGACGCTGACCTCGAAGGGATCCGAGTACGCGACGAGCTCCCGCATCGACGGATCCTCGACGGTGCTCGACGGCGCTGCCGCGAACGGGAGCGTCACGTCGACGTCGTACTCCACGGCGGGCGCCTCGTACGCGATGGCCGGAGCGCCTGCGTCGCAGGTCGACGCGCGCACGTCGGCCGACTCGACACGGCACGCGGGGGAGTCGCCGGAGACCTCGACCGGGCCCGTCTCGGCACCGGCCGCCGCTTGGACGGGCGAGCCCGGCGCCGACTCGGAAGAGTCGAGCGCGAGGCGCTGCCCATCGACGCGGAACGTGTAGTCGTCGCCGCCCACGTCGAGCGCGACGGCAGGCGCCGCGACCGCCATGAGGGCCAAGAACGCAAGGGACCAGTGGAGCCTCATCACGCCTCTCCTCGCTAGAGACTGGCTGGCAAGCCGGTTTGCGAGTATTTAAGTGTTTCCAGCCTGTGGTGAAAACGACGAACCCGAGCGCAAGCCAGGGGCTCCGCCGGACGCGGCCGAGGGCGGCCGGCCGGAGACGGGGTCCTCGGCGGCGCCGCGTTCGTGCGGGCGCGCGACACGAGATCGAGATCCGCGCGCAAGATGCGCGCGCGTCTGCGCGGCGACCCGCCCCGCATCACGCCGGTATCCCCTCGCGCACGTGCGCCGCGACCCCGATCTTGAACCAGCCGATCTCGCAGGGGGCGAGGTGCAGGTTCCCGACGGCGACGAGGGCGCCCCGCGCGTCGACGACGAGGCACTCGTCGCCGGGGCGGAGGTCGGGGTCGCAGGCGCGGGCGAACCTCGCGAAGACGCTCTTGCCCTCGCGGTTGAAGGGGACCGCGTCGTCGTCGACCACGATTCGAAGGCGCGGCGCAGGGAGTGCAGCGTGGAGGCGGCGCGCGCCTGCCTCCTTGAGCGTGAAGAAGCCGTCGGGGGCGCGTAGCGAGAGGACGTGTTGATCGTCGACGTGGACGGTGCGCCACTTGCCGGTGTTCGGGCTGCGCACGAACGAGAGCGCGCCGCGGGCGATGACCGCCCCGGCGCCGGGGCCGAACTGCCAGTCGGCGAGCCGTTCCAGGCGCTCGCGCTCGCCGTCCTTGGGTTCGTCGGGGATCCCGTCGAGCGTCGCCATGCCTTCCCACGCGCGGACCTCGACGCCGTGGCGCTCGGCGAACGCACGGAGGTCGGCAGCGAACGCGGCCTGCTCACTCGCGTCCGTTTCCGCGGGCTCGACGCTTTGCGCGAACGGGTACGCCCCGTCGAGGGCGAGGGGGACCGCTCCGAACCGCGACCGCACGGCGGGGAGGACCGCGCGGCGGTCGAAGTCGGGGAGGAGGTTCCGGTACGATTCGCTCCACGGCCGCGGCGCGGGCGGGAGCACGACGAGCGCCCGACCCCCGGGATCGACGCGCTCGGCGAGACGACGACGCGCGCGCACCGCCTCGGGTCGGCGCGCGCTTTCGGGCGAGAGGAAGAGGAAGGCGGTCGGTTTGGAGAGGGGCTCGAGCGTCTCGAGCCATTCCGCGTGCCGGAGCGCCGCGCGCAGGCCGTCGAGGAGGGCGGGGTGTGTCCGGCAGCGTTCCTCGACGAGTTCTCCGAGGCGCCCTTCGTGGAGGGCCTGCCTCACGCGGCGCAGTTCGGCGAACGAGACGTGGAGGTTGTGGAGGGCGAGCGCGCGCTCGCGCTCGCCGTCGGGGAGACGTCGCAGCCCGGACGCACCGTGGGCGGAGCATACGGGGCACGGGCAGGGGGACTCCTCGAGGTCGGCGAGGGCGCGCGTCCCGTCCGCGAAGATCATGCGCCCGTCGGCGGCGTACTTCGCGTACGCGCTCGAATCGAACAGATCGCATCCGAGCCAGGCGGCGAGGGGGAAGACCGCGGGATGGCCGGCGCCGAACAGGTGCACCGGGCGCGACGGGTCGAGCCCTTGCTTCGCGGCGACGACGACCTCCGCGAGCTCACCGTAGCGCTGTCGCTCCATGAGCGGGACGACGCCGCCGATCGGATGCACGTCGGCCGCGACGTCGCGGTACGCTTCGGCGCACCGGCGGCGCAACGCGGGGTACACGGAGCCCTGGACGGTCGCGGCGAGCGCCATCTCGCCCTTCGCTTCGGCCGCGGCGCGGACGCGGCGGACGGTCTCCTCGACGTCGGCGGCCGCTTCCTCGTACGTGCGGTCGGGCGTCGAGAAGACGTCGAGCGCGGTGCCGACGTCGACGCCGATGTCGCGCTGGAACGCGATGATGTCGAGGGGGTCGATCTCGATGCGTTCGCCGTAGACGTACATCTGGAAGGTCCCGGAGTCCGTCATGACGGGTCCGTCCCACGCGATGAGGCGGTGGATCCCTTCCTTCAGGGCACGCTCGCGGAGCTCGGTCCTCTTGCGGATGATGTACGAGTTGGTGATGACCATCTCGCACCCCATCGCCTTGAGCTCGGCGGTGGCGACGAGTGGCAGATTCGGGTTCAGGACCGGAAGGAGCGTAGGGGTGCGGACGGTGCCGTGGGCCGTCTGGAGCTTCCCGAGGCGCCCCGCACCGTCGCGGCGTCCGAGCTCGAACCGGAGCAAGCGGCCGCGTGAGCCTTCCCTTCTCCTTGAAGGTGCCGCCAAGCCCGCGGTAGGCGTCAGGCTTTTGGACCCGTCGACCGGGTGAGGGGCGTGGAATTCATCGCCCGGGTGCGAGAGGCCCTCCCGGTGGGCGGGTCGCTTCCGGAGGCGTCGTGGCGGCCCCGGCACCGTGGCGTGCTGTTCCTGCTCGGGGCGCACGCGATCGGGCTTGCCCTCTTCGGCCGCGCCATGGGCTATCCGTGGGTCCACAGCTTCCTCGAGGGCGGCATCGTCGCGGCGATCGCGTTCGGTGCGACCCTTCCGGGGCTCGGCCGGCGAGCGAGATCCGTCGTGGCCGCGTTCGGGCTGATGTCGTCGTCCGCGATCCTCATCCACCTGTCGGGGGGCTACATCGAGGCGCA
>DATDQL010000144.1:0-6873 GCA_035292305.1 Thermoplasmatota archaeon | reverse complement strand
GATCACGCTGGCCGGCATCCGGCTGTGGACGCACGTCGGTTGCACCGTCGAGGAACGCAAGGTCGGCCAGCATCTCGAGCTCGACCTGGTCGTCGAAGGCGACTTCCGCGCCGCGGGACGCGAGGACGACATCGCCTCGAGCGTCGACTACGCGAAGGCGTTCGAGGCGGTCTCGGGAGCGGTGGCGGGGAAGGAAGCGAAGCTCCTCGAGACCGTCGCGGAGCGCGCTGCGGCCGCGCTGCTCGGGATGCCGGGCGTGCGCGCAGCCACCGTTCGCGTCCGAAAGGACGCGCCGCCCATCCCGCACGGCCACGCGCGGTACGCCGAGGTCGAGATCCGCCGAGAGCGGTGAGCACGGAGCCGCCCGAAAGGAAGATGAGGCTCGCCGTCGGTCCCCCGCCCGTGGGCAAGGCGTCCGGTCTCGCGTCCCTGCTCCTCGCGGGCGTCCTTGCAGGCTGCGCCGCCGAGGCGCCGCAGGCTCCGGGCCTCGCGAACCCCAAGGTGCTCGTCGACCGCGACGCGCGCAACATGACGCACGTCTACGTGAACAGCGCGTTCGGCGATCGCCTCTACGAGCGCATCGTCGTGCGTGTGGACAATCGCACCGAGGTGGAGGCCAACGACAGCTACGCGGTCGACGTGCGCGTCGCCGCGACCGCGCTCGAGCTCGGGATCGACGTCCGAGGCGTCGCGGCGAACTGGACGCTGCGCGCGCTCGTCCGGCTCCCGGCGAGCGAGGACGATGACGCCGAGATCGCGCTCTGGGACGCGGACGAGGAGACGTACGGCGCGTACCGCGGGACGGGCCTCCCTTGGCTCAAGATCCTCGACGAGGTCCCCGAGCCGGAGGCCGACGCGGCGCAGGAGGAGACGACGTGAGGCGCGTGCCCCCGGCCTACGTCGCGGCGCTTGTCGCCATCGTCGGCGTCGCGCTCTTCCTCGTGCTCGCGGCGATCGGCATCATCCCCATCGAGGGTTGGGTCCTGTATCTCTACGGGAACGTGCTGCTCCTCGTCCTGATGCTCGTGTTCGCGGCGCTCGGGGGCGCGTTCGTCGGCATGCTCGTCGCGCAGCGGATCTTGTCGAGCCGCGAGTTCACGCCGCTCGAGCGCTCCCTCGTCGAGGCGCTCGGTACGCTCAACGAGCTCAAGGAGGGGCAGGCGGAGCTGCTACGGCGCGTCGAGACGGTCGAGCGGGGGCGCTAGGCGGCTCGCGGAGACGCGGAGGCGTCCGGTGCTGCTCTCCGAGCCGGGTGCGGGCCGTGAAGGAGACGCGGAAAGTTCGCATCTCTCGCAGCTCGACGGTACGCGGAAACGCGGAGACTTGGATCACCACTCTCCGAGCCGTATTCGGGTCGTGAAGGAGACGCGGAAAGTCTGGCCCTCTCGAAGGGCCGGCGGGACGGTCACCCCAACGGCGTCCAGCCTTCCGCGTTCCCTTCACGGCCCGGGTACACCGCGGAGCGAGTCCCCGAGATCCTCCGCGTTTCCGCGTACCGCCGAGCCGCCTACGGCATCGGCCGTGGGCGCGCCGCGGGTCTCGTCATCGTCTCGGCGACGAGGAGCGCGAGGCCCGCGGAGACGAGCAGGAGAAGGTCGCGGAGGACGAGGCCGAGGATGCCGACCGTCGCGACAAGGATGCGCAGCCGGACCCGTGTCGAGCGTGCGCGCCACCACGAGGCGGCGCGGACGAGGGACGCGGGCAGGCGGGCCATCGACCCATGGGGAGCTTCCGAGCGACATAAGGCTGTCGGAGGCGTCCCTCGACGATAGGGCAAGGGCGAGCGCAAGGGCAAGGACGAACGCGGGGCGAAGGCAGGGGGCCGGGTTTCCGCCTGCGATTGCCCCGGACCTCGGGCAACGCATTTAGCCGCGAGGCGTCCTTGCACGGTCGTGCGCTTCCTCGACCCGAGCACAGGGCCGTGAGGACGAGCGCACGCGCCGGAGGCGCCGTCCTCTTTTCATCCGCCTCCTTAGCTCAGACCGGTCAGAGCGGCTGTCTTGTAAACAGCAGGTCCCGAGTTCGAATCTCGGAGGGGGCTCTCAGGGCGTTTCCGTCGAGCCGCCGAGACGCGAAGCCGACAACAGAACGGGGCATGGCCCGGACATGCGCCGGATCGTGCCGATCCTTGGTGTCTTGGTGCCTTGGTGGTTTCACGTCGCCTGGCCCGCCGCGACGGCCTACCCCTTCGCGTCCCGCTCCTTCAGCAGTTGCTCCGCCGCGTCCCACGCGGTGCGCAGGTGCGGGATGGTGATGCTCCCGCCGACGACGAGCCCGACGTTCAGCCCATCGAGCAGCTCCTCGCGCGTCGCCGCGTGCTTCGTGACGAGCTGGTCGAGATGGTACACGACGCAGTCGTTGCACCGCAGGACGAGGCTCCCGACGAGGCCCATCCATTCCTTCGTGCGCGCGTCGAGCGCTCCGTCGCCGTACGCCGCGTGGTCGAGGTTGAAGAAGCGCTTGACGCCGAGGTGCTCCTGGCCGAGGAGCATCTCGTTGAGCCGCGCGCGCTCCGAGCGGAACTCCTGCACGTCCATCGTCGTCACGCTCGAGCCATCGGCATCCTCCCCTTGACGTTTTCCCCCTCGCGCGCCCAATGGCTTTAGGCCCCGCCGGCCGGTCTCCTTCCGTGGATCTCGCGGAATGCCTCTCCGCGCTCGGCAAGGGATTCGAGCGGCGCGAGCTCTCCCCCGGCGTGTACGCGTTCTTCGAGCGCCGTGCGATGCACCGCGTGCGCAGCTACACGTCCGCCGCGCTCGGCCCGTTCGCGGACCGGCAGGTGCAGGACATGGTCCTCCTCGGTCACGTGCATGTGCGCGAAGGGCGCGCGACATCGATCGAGGGATTCAACGGACAGGAAGGGATACGGTTCGCGGAGCGCGCGTCGGCCGCGCTCAAGGCCGAAGGCCTGCTCGTCGAGGACGCGACCGTGCGACTGGAGACTCCCATGCGAGGGTGTCCGTGGTCCGTCCCGCACTAACACTCAGGACCAGGGCAGGGCGTGCGGGTGGGCCTGTTCATCCCACGCCGCGTCCGCGGGTCGGAAGCCGGCGCATCCACAGTCGAGCATGCAGACACGCTCGTCGGGGGCGCGGCGGTGCCAACTCTCGGCATGACCGCAGAGGCACATGGGCTCGGCGACGGTGATGGGCGCGTAGGCCGTATCGGTACCTCCTAGTCTTCATACAGTATCTTCCGCGTACTTGGCCGTGTCGCCGCCGTCGCACGCGCGCGGGGGTTCCGCCGTATCAACCCGCCGGGTCTTGGGCCGCCAAAGGGTCGCGCATCGTTCGCGCGCGGTTCACACTGCCCGCAGCGTCATGTGGACGGCGCCGCCCCCGGAGGCGGTCGCGCCGAGACGGATCGTCCCGCCGAGGCGCTCGAACCCGGCGGCGTCGATGCGCACGGCGGAGTCGGGGCCCGGGGCTTGCGCCTTCGCGTCGACCATGACCTTCCCCGTTCCACGCGGGCTCTTCAGGGAAATAGGTCGCGGGAGCCGCACCCAGAAAGCGGCCAGAACCCGTAGGACGTGGGCCCGGTCACGTCAGGCCATGAACGGCGTGGTTCGATTCCTCGTGTATGCGCTCGGCCTGACGCTCGTGGCCGTCGCGCTGTGGCTCCTGTTCTTCGAGACGGGCGTTGCGGCGTGGGTCCCGTACGGCGTGCTCGTAGCCGCCGTCCTCCTCGTGGTGGGCCTGGGCGTCATGGCCGGCTCGGATCGTCTCCGCAGGGGGTCGCCGTGATGGCGGATCGCATCAGCAGCATGGCGTTCTACCTCGTCGGGCTCTCGCTCGTGCTCCTCGCGATCTGGGTCCTGTTCACCCAGACCGGCCTCGAAGAGTTCGTACCCGTCGGGGTCATCATCGGCGTCCTGCTCCTCGTCGTCGGGCTCGGCGTGATGGCGACGAGCGACCGGTTCGACGTGTTCCGGGACCGGACGGTCGTGGTCGACCGCGCGGTCGCCCCGCCCTACGTCCCGCCCGCCACGCGGACCGTCGAGCGCGAGGTCGTGACGGAGTCGGACCGGTTCCCGCCGCTTTGAGGCCGCGCGCGGAGGTGCGCCGTGACATGCGGCGTCACGCCCTTCGAGCGGCGGACCGATGCAGCTTTACGCCGCCATCCCCGACCCGAGCACCATGGAACCTGCCTGCAAGTTCCTCCAGGAGTACCTGCCTTCGGAGGAGGCCGAGGACCCCGTGCTCGCGCTGCACCTCGAGAACTGCGACGTCTGCCCGGGGGAGGTCACGCGTGTGGACTCCGGCACCGCGTTCGAGGCCGAGGCCTGAGGCCGTCCCCCGGCCCTGGCCCCCAGCCCTTCCTTGCCCAGGCCCGTTCCCCAGCCCTTCCTTGCCCAGGCCCGTTCCCCAGCCCTTCCTTGCCCTAGCCCTCGCCCTCCCCAGCGCTAGCGCTAGCGCGAGCGCTAGCGCTGACGAGCGCGAGGGCCAGGGAGCGCAAGGTCTAGGGCTGGGGAGCGCGAAGGCCAGGGCTCCCGCGTGACCCCGCGCGTCACTCCCTCCCCCGTTCGCGCCGCAAGGCATGACCCGTCTCGGGCCCCATCCCGGGTCGAGGTCCCGCATGGTCGTCCAGGTCCGTGGTCCGGTGGAAGGGAGGGCGCGCGACGTCCTCACCCCCGACGCCCTCGAGTTCGTCGAGCGCCTCGAGCGTGCCTTCGGCGGGCGCCGTCGCGAACTCCTCGCGAAGCGCGCGACGCGGCAGGAGCGGTTCGACGCCGGCGAGCTCCCGGATTTCCTTCCCGACACCGCGGACGTCCGCGAGGGCGCGTGGAAGGTCGCACCCGTCCCGGCAGACCTCCAGGACCGGCGCGTCGAGATCACCGGGCCTGTCGAGCGCAAGATGATCATCAACGCGCTCAACTCCGGCGCGCGCGTGTTCATGGCCGACTTCGAGGACGCATGCTCTCCGACGTGGGAGAACGTGGTCCAGGGCCAAGTGAACCTCGTCGACGCCATCGAGCGCACGATCGATCACCGCAACCCGGACGGGAAGCTGTACCGACTCGACGACGAGGTCGCGACGCTCCTCGTGCGGCCGCGAGGATGGCACCTCGAGGAGCGGCACGTCCACGTCGACGGGCGCCCCGCCTCCGCGGGGCTCGTCGACCTCGGCCTCTACCTCTACCACAACCACGCTCGCCTCCGCGCCCGCGGCACCGGCCCGTACTTCTATCTCCCGAAGCTCGAGTCCCACCTCGAGGCCCGGCTGTGGAACGACGTGTTCGTCGAGGCCGAGCGCGTGCTCGGTCTCAAGGTCGGGACGATCAAGGCGACCGTGCTCGTCGAGACCATCCTCGCCGCGTTCGAGATGGAGGAGATCCTCCACGAGCTGCGCGAACATTCCGCAGGGCTCAACGCCGGACGCTGGGACTACCTGTTCTCGATCATCAAGAAGTTCCGCAACCGCCCCGACATGGTGCTGCCGGAGCGCGCCGCGCTCACCATGGACGTCCCGTTCATGCGGGCGTACTGCGACCTCCTCGTGCGAACGTGCCATCGACGGGGCGCGCACGCGATGGGCGGCATGGCCGCCTTCATCCCGTCGCGACGGGATGAAAGCATCAACGCGCTCGCGCTGAAGCGCGTGCGCGAGGACAAGGAGCGAGAGGCGACGCAGGGATTCGACGGCACGTGGGTCGCGCACCCGGACCTCGTCCGCGTGGCCGCGGAGGTCTTCGACCGGCACCTCGGCGAGCGGCCGAACCAGGTCGACCGCCTGCGCGAGGACGTGCGCGTGACGGCCGCGGAGCTCCTCGACCTGCGCGTGCCCGGCGCCGCAGTGACGGAGGCCGGGCTGCGGACGAACGTCGGCGTCGGCGTACAGTACCTGGAGAGCTGGCTCCGCGGCAACGGCGCCGTCGCGATCCACAACCTCATGGAGGACGCCGCGACCGCGGAGATCTCGCGCTCGCAGGTCTGGCAATGGGTGCGCCACGGGGCGCTGTTGGGCGAGAGCCCGACACACACCGCGCACGAGCGCGGTGCAGGACTCCCCGACGGCCGGCCCGTCACGCGCGAGCTCGTGCGCCGCGTCCTCGAGGAGGAGGTCGCGCGCCTCCCGACCGACGGAGGCCGCCTCAAGGAGGCCGCCGAGCTCTTCGACCACGTCGCGCTCGCGGAGCCGTACGTGGAGTTCCTCACCATCCCCGCCTACGCCCGACTGGACGGAGAATCCCGATGAAGCAGCACCTGCAGCACCTTGGCCTGGACCCGAAGAACGAGATCAGTCGCGCCGCGAGCGAGCTCGCGAACGACTGGGCGACGAACCCGCGCTGGCGCGGCATCAAGCGGGACTACTCGGCCGAGGACGTCGTGCGCCTGCGTGGCTCCATCCCCGTCGAGCACACGATCGCCATCTACGGCGCCGAACGCCTGTGGCACCTCCTCCAGACCGAGGAGTGGCTCGGCGCGCTCGGGTGCGTGACCGGGATGCAGGCCGTCCAGGCGGTGAAAGCCGGGCTCAAGGCGGTCTACCTCAGCGGGTGGCAGACGGCCGCGGACAACAACCTCGCGAGCCAGACGTACCCGGACCAGTCGCTCTACCCCGCGAACTCCGTCCCCGACGTCGTGCGCCGCATCAACAACGCGCTGCTGCGCGCCGACCAGATCGAATGGGCAGAGAAGAAGCACACGCACTGGTGGCTCGCGCCGATCATGGCCGACGCGGAGGCAGGCTTCGGCGGCCCGCTCAACGCGTTCGAGCTCATGCGGGCCATGATCGAGGCCGGGGCCGCGGGCGTCCACTGGGAAGACCAATTGTCGAGCGAGAAGAAGTGCGGCCACCTCGGGGGCAAGGTCCTCGTCCCGACGTCCACGCACGTGCGCACGCTGAGCGCGGCCCGCCTCGCGGCGGACGTGT
>DATDQL010000143.1:0-6243 GCA_035292305.1 Thermoplasmatota archaeon | reverse complement strand
GGCGAGCAGGACGAGCGCGACCGCGGACCTCATCCGCCCACCTTCGCGGAGCCGGTCGTGTCCCACAGACGCGACGTGAGGCGGTCCTTCACGTCAGCCGTCGCGTCGAGCGCGTGCTCGAGGACGTCGCCGATGCTGTCGCAGTAGATGATCTCGATGCGTTCACGGATGTGTTCGTCGACGAGGAGCGACGTGCGGATGGCCTCGGGGACGATGACCTTCCGGAAGCCCGCGAAGGCCGCCGCCTCGACGCGCTGGAGCGTCGCGCGCACCGGGCGCAGCGTGCCGTTCACGGCGATGTCGCCGATGAACGCGCACTCCTGCCGGACGGGCACGCCCTCGAGCGCGCTGACCGCCGCGACGGTCGCGGCGACGCCGACGCCCTCGGCGGTCGCCTTTGGGTGGCGGAACGTCGCGTCCACGTGGATGTCGTGGTCGGCGATCCGCTCGCCCTTCAGGATCTTGAGGACGGCGCCTGCGTTCTCCACGCTCGACCCGTGCTTCTCCTTGAGGCCGGACCCGAGCACGATCGCACCCCCGTGGCGGCTGAGCGCGGGGACGACCGCCGCCTCGACCGGGACGACGAGCCCCGCGGGCTCCCCGACCTCGCCCGAGCCGACGACGGCCACGCCGTTCGCGATGCCGATCGCGACCCCGCTCGTGCGTTCTCCGCCTTCGGACGCGACGTTGCTCTCGATCTCCTTCGCCATGATCTGCTGCTCGAGCGACCGCGACGCCGACTTCGCCTCGCGGACGTGGTGGACCTCGACGATGTCCGCGCCAGCGCCGCGCGCGTAGTCGCCCGCGGTGCGGACGAGGCCGCCGAGTTCGCGCAGCCGCAGCGTGAGCATCCCGGAGCGGCCGCTGCGGCGCTGTGCTTCGCGGATGACCTCCGCGACGGCGGCGACGTCGAAGTGCGGGATGCGGCCGTCGCGGACGACCTCCTGCGCGACGAACTGGACGAGCTTCACGCGGTTCGCGTGCGTGTCGTCCATCAGCGCGTTCACATAGACCTCGTAGCCGTACCCCCGGATGCGGCTCCGCAGCGCCGGGTGCATGCCGCCATCCATGCCGCGCTCGGTGGGTTGCACGGCGTCGAGGTTGCCGGCCGCTACGAGGATGAAGGCGCACGGAAGCGACGCGGTGCGGATCATCGCGCCGCTCGAGGACTGGCTCTGGCCGACGATGGAGTACTCGCCCTCCTGCATCGCGGTGAGGAGCGCCTGCTGGCTCGGGAGGCGCAGCACGTTGATCTCGTCCACGAAGAGGACGCCCTTGTGGGCGCGGTGGATGGCGCCCACTTCGACGCGGTGGTGCGGTGGCGTCTCGAGGCCGCCCGACTGGTACGGGTCGTGACGCACGTCGCCGAGGAGGGCGCCCGCGTGCGACCCCGTCGCGTCGACGTACGGCGCCTTCTCGGGCTTGTCCGAGTGCTCGACCAGGAGCTTCGGGACGAGGAACTCCTTCTTCGGCCGGTTCTGGCTCGAGAAGTAGATGAAGACGAGCGCGATGAGCACGGCGAAGAGGAACGAGAGGAATCCTTCGCCGGCGAGGAGCCACATCCCGAGGCCGAACAGCACGGCGCCGACGGCGACGCTCCATTCGAAGATCTGCCAGCCGAGCACCTTCTTCGACGCCTTGCGCTCGTGCTTCGCGAGGACGCGGCGACCCATGCCGCCGTCCACGACCATGACCTTCGGGTTGTTCGGGTTCTTCGCGTTGTGGTAGACGATGACGTCCTTCTGCGTGTCCTCGGGGAGGATCTCCGCCATCGCCTTCGCGAGCATCGACTTCCCCGTGCCCGGGTCTCCGATGAGCAGGATGTTGCGCTTCTGGTCGGCGGCCTTGCGGACGATCTGCACCGCGTGGTCCTGCCCGATGACCTGGTCGATGAGGCGCTCGGGCACCTCGACGTCCGCCGTCGTCTGGACGCCCGTCTGGCGGATCCACACGTGCGGGTCCGGATGGAAGGCACCGTCGAGCGCGTCGAGCTTGATCTTCGTCATTCGTCTCCGGCCTCCGCGGCCTGCTTGCGCTTCGCGAGGAGCGCGCGCGCCACCATCGACGTCGCGAGGATCCCCGCGGGCAGCCCCACGACGACCGGGTTCGCCACGGTCGCTGCGAGCGGGATGGGCGGCACGGACACCGGCGCCGGAAGGATCGGCGGGGCGACGTCCTCTTCGACGACCTCGCCGAAGCGCACGTACCCGTAGTCGCCGAACGCGACGAACTCGCGCGCGTTCCCGTGGGCGTCGTGCCACGTGACGATGCCGTCGTGAAGGTCGTCGAACGCGCCGACGCCGACGCCGGTGAGCGTCGGAGAGAAGTCCGCGCGCGAGACGCGGCCGATCTCGAGGTCGACCTTGCCCTGGAACGCGCCCTCGGCCTTCATCGCGGCGAAGACCTTGTAGAACTCCGCCTGCGCGGGGTCCCGCGCCGCGGCGGCCCCGACGTCGTATCGCTCCATGTAGATGAGATGCAGGTTGCCCGTGTCGGCTCGGTACGCGGCCGCGGTGACGCGCGCGTCGAGGAGCATGGAGCCGTCGACGGCGCGCGTGAGCTCCGACGCGACGTCCTCGGGCGAGGACCACCTTGTGCCGTCCTCGCCGTATGTGACGAGGACCGAGGGCACGCCTTCCTCCGTGACGCGCGTCGCGAGGAGCGCGACGTGGCGGTCGTCGCCGCGCGGTACGAGGACGAGGCTGCCGTCCGTGACGGGCGCCTCGCCGAGGCGACGGGTCGTCCACGTGGACGTGTCGATGGAGTGGAGCGCGAGGAGGCCCGTGCCTGTCTCGCCTTCGAGGCAAGCGATCACGACCGTCGCCCCTGCGACGATCGGGTTCGAGATGCCGCGGCACCCTTCGACGCGCGCGGTCTCGGGGATGGCCTGCCACATCGCGCCGTCCTGCGAGCGGCTCCAGTGCAACTGCACGAACGGACCATCCGGACCCGTCTCGCGCCAGACGAGCACGGTGACGTCGGTCGCGCGGACGTGCGCGAGGTGGATGCTGTCGATCGCGTCCGCGCCCTCGTTCCCGGAGAACAGGATGCGTGTGTTCACGTAGTAGTCGACCGCGTGGTCCGCGCGCTGCGCCTTCCACGTGCCGACGCCGTAGTGCGCAGCGCCGCCCGTGGGCGGGATGCCGCTCGCGTCGCGCCAGGCGTAGAGCGCGGCGAGCACGATGCGGCCCTGCCCGTCGAGCGTCGCCGCGTTGTCCTCGCCGAAGATCTCGCGGCTGAGGTCCTTCTTCTTGAGAGAGTCGGGGGCGTAGTACGGCTCGTCCAGCCAGCGCTGTCCGCCGTCGGTCGTGCGGAACGTCGTATGCGGCTGGTGCACCGCGTCGGCGCGGCTGCGGTCGCTTGGAGGCTCCGAGCCGGGCGTGACGTGCGCGCCGCGGCCGCCGTGGAGGGCGCTGAAGGCGAGGACCGCGGGATCCGCGGGGTCGACGAGGAGGATCGGTTGGCCGAACACGTCGTGCTGGTCGAGCACGTACATGGGGCACACGAGCCCTCCGGACACGCCTCCGTCGCCTTCGAGGTCGGGGCATTCGAACGCGATCTGGTACGGGCCGGACGAGGTCGAAAGCGGCGCGCCGGGCACGCGGAGCGCAACGACCGGCGGCTCCGCGTCGAACGCGCCTGGCGCCGCGGGGAGGCCGACGTGGGCCGCGGCGGAGGGCAGGGCGACGAGGAGGAGGGCCAGGCCGGCGAGGAGGCGTCGCACGCGCGAGCCACCGGCTGGGGACCAAAGCCGTTTCTCGCGGCTTCCTTGAAATCTCATGACTCCCCGCCTCCGGCCGCAGGGAGGGCCGGGGGGACATGAAGCTTTGCGGTCGACGGCTCGTCACAGACCCGACGGTTTGAGCGTGCGGACAGCGAAAAAGGGGTGCATGCGCGGCGCGGCCAGACGACGTCAACCACCAAGACACCAAGGCACCAAGAACCCTCGGGGGTGCCGCTGCTCGCTGCATCCGGCCCGGTCCGACGATCCCTTGGTGCCTTGGTGTCTTGGTGGTTCCGTCGGCGAGCGTCACTTCCGGATCGCGTCGTGGAGGACGGCGCGGACCTCCGCGCCTTTCCGCTTCGAGCCCGAGATGATCGCCCGGATCTCGTCCCTTGTGAGCCCGCCTTCGCGACCTTTCTGCATCGCACGGATGTCGCCGTTCTCGTCCGTCGAGACGGACAGCCGCGCGCCGCCCACCTTCTCCTCGACCTGACCGGGGTCGAAGGGCGTGAATCCGGGCGCGAGCTTGATCGCGGTCGTCATCACGGGGGTGTGGTCGACCGGCATCGGGAAGTCCTCACCGAGCTTGTGCTTGGACGCCGGAACGGTCGCGGTCTTGAGCGCGGCGATCGCGCCGAGCGAGCACGCGTCGAAGAGGTTCCCGTCGAAGTCCACGACGTGCATGTCGAGGTACAGCATCCAGATCTTCTCGCCCGCGGTGATGCACAGCTTGTGCATGTCCACCGTCTTCGACTCGCGGATGCCGCGGTCGACGACGCGCGCGAGCTCGATCGCCTCGGGGGATGGCGGGCCCTTCTCGAAGTCGGGCGACGCCATCGGCACGAGCTCCGCGGAGGACGTGAGCGTCCCCGAGTCTGGGGAGTCCGGATACGGCGTGCCGGTCGCCATCTTGATCCCCACGAACACTTCGGTGTGCCCGAGCGTGACGTGGGCGCTGCCCTCGGCCTGCGAGATGACGCCGGTCTCGATAGTGATGGGGCGGTACTCGTCGAGGGCGCGGCCGTCGACCCGCTTTCCTTGACGCGCGAGTTCGCCGACGTAGTCCTTCTTGATCGTCGCGACGATGTCCTGGCCCATCAGTAATACACCTCGGTGTTCCCGGCCTCGTCGAGGGGGGCGGGCTTGTCCTCTTCCTCGTCTGGCTTCCGCGGGGCCTCTTCCTCGATGGGGGGTGCCGGCTCCTCCTCGTGGGGCTCGGCGAGGCCGCCTTGGCCCGCGTCCTTGTAGCGACGCAGCAACGCGTCCTTCTGGAGGCGGTGGATCTCTTGCGCCGCGCGCTCCGTCATGGAGATCGCGGTCTCGATCTCCTCCTCGGTGAAGTGGCCGTCCATCTGAAGGAGGACGCACTCGCCGGTCTTCATGTTCCACGCGGTCGGCAGGTCCGTCTCGCCGAAGTTGTCCTCCTCGCGGCTCAGGTCGAGGCACACATGTCCGTCGACCTTGCCCGCGGCGACGCTCGTGACGAGCCCGCGCATCGGGATGCCCGCGTCCGCGAGCGCGACGCTCGCGGCGGTCAGGCCCGCGCAGCGCGTGCCGGCCTCGGCCTCGAGGACCTCGACGAAGATGTCGATCGCGGTCTTCGGGAACGGTTGCGTGATCACGACGGACTTGAGCGCTTCGCTCGTGATCTTCGTGATCTCCTGGCTACGGCGGTCGGGGCCCGGGCGCTTGCGGTCGCTGACGCTGAAAGCCGCCATGTTGTAGCGGCAGCGCACGATCGCCTGCGTCGGGTCCTGGTCGTGGCGCGGGTGCGCCTCGCGCGGCCCGTAGACCGCAGCGAGGATCTTGTTCCCGCCCCATTCGAGGTAGCAGCTTCCGTCGGCGCGCGTCAAGACGCCCGCCTCGATCTTGATCTGGCGCAGCTCGTCCGGTTTCCGGCCGTCCATGCGACGCCCGTCCTTGAACAGGACCATGCCTTCTGGTTTGTTTCCACCCATGGAATCTCACTCCTCGCCGCCGGCCGGGGCATCGCTGTCGTCCGTGCCGCCTTGGCCACCGCCGCGTCGTCGGCCGCGACCGCCGCGCCTCCGGCGCCGGCGCCGCTCGCCGCCTTCTCCGCCTTCGCCGCCCTCACGGGGCTCCCCGCCTTCTGCGCGGGGCGCGAACTCGGCTCCGAACCTGCCGGGTTCGCTGCGCCTCGGGGCCTCGCGCTCGGAGGGCTCCCCGAACCGGTCGGGCGCGCGCCGCGGTTCGCGCGGCGCGTCGGAGGACTCGATCTCGCCGAAGCGCCCGCTCGACCCGCGGAGGTCGGGCTCCTCGGGCTCGCGGCGCGGCGGCCGGTCGCCGCCTTCGCGACGCTCGCCGAAGCCGCGGCCACGGCGTTCGCCGCCCTCGCGGCGCTCGCCGAAGCCACCGCGGCGCTCGCCGCGGTCGCCCTCGCGACGCTCGCCGCCTTCCCGAGCCTCGCCGCGGTCGCCCTCGCGACGCTCGCCGAAGCCACCGCGGCGCTCGCCGCGGTCGCCCTCGCGACGCTCGCCGCCTTCCCGAGCCTCGCCGCG
>DATDQL010000142.1:0-4937 GCA_035292305.1 Thermoplasmatota archaeon | reverse complement strand
CGGCGCGCACGATGTTCCAGACCTGGGCGCGGCTTCGCGGATCGAGCCCCGCGGTCGGCTCGTCGAGGAAGAGGACCTCGGGGGTCAAGACGAGGCTCGACGCGATGTCGAGGCGGCGACGCATGCCGCCCGAGAACTCGCGCGTCTGCTTCGCGGTGGCCTCCGCGAGGCCGAAGGCGGCGAGCAGCTCGTCCGCACGGTCCTTCGCGTCGCGCGAGGGCAGGCCGAGGAGGCGCCCGACGAGGACGAGGTTCTCGCGGCCCGTGAGGTCGTCATCGACCGAGGCGTACTGTCCCGTGAGGCTGATCTTGCGGCGCACGGCGGAGGGCTCGCGGACGACGTCGTGGCCGAGCACGGTCGCGCTTCCCGAGCTGGGCCGCAGGAGCGTCGCGAGGACGCGGATCGTGGTGGTCTTGCCCGTCCCGTTCGGGCCGAGGAGGCCGTATACCGAGCCCTTCTCGATCTTCAGGTCGAGCCCGTCGAGGGCGCGCGCCTTCCCGAACGTCTTGCCGAGGCCGACCGTCTCGATCGCGAGCGCCAACGCATCACTCTCCAGCGGGTGGGGGTGTCGCGCCCGACGTGCCCGGCTCCGCGCGAAGCTCCCGCAGCGGCACGTAGGCAACGAGGAGCGCGATGTAGGCGAGCACGAGGAGCCCCGGCCACGCCGCGCCTCCGAGGAAGCCGTACTGCGCGCCCGACGCGAGCAGGCTCGCCGTCCACGCGCCGCCGAGCGCGGCGAAGGCCCCGCCGACGACCCACCGCCACCACCCGCGCAGGAACACGATGGAGGCGGCGGCGACGAGCACGCCGAGCACGAGCGGCGCGACGCGGCCCGTGACGACGCGCATCGTCAGGCCCGTGGCGAGGTCGACGGGCTCCGCGAGGATGAGACCGGCGACGACGATGCCCATGATCGCCTCACCCGCGATGAGCCCGCTCGCGAAGAGCACGCCGTGCCTGTCGAAGCGCTCGCGTCGGTCGCGCGCCGCTTCCGGAGGGATCCGCTTGATCGCGGTCTCCGCGCGGCGCGAGACGAGCCATGCGATGACGCCGCCGAGGAAGATCGGCGTCGTCGCCGCGAGCGGGAGGTAGAGGCCGATCGCGACGGCCATGACGGGCTGGCGGAGAACGACGAGTGCGACCGCGAAGACCATGCCCATGAGGATGAGGCTCCAGTCGAGCGACCCGCCGAAGAGCCCGGTCAGGATGCGGCTCATGAGGAACGCCTGCGGCGCGACGAGCCCGGTCGCCCCGCCGATGCCGTACGCTCGCACGAGGAGCTGCAGGACGAACGCCGCGACGAGGCCGAACGCCACGGCGCCCACGGCCTGCGCGACCTGCTGCTTCCACGGCGTCGAGCCGACGAGCTGGCCCGTCTTGAGGTCCTGGAGCGTGTCGCCCGCGATCGCACCTGCGACGCAGATGACGGCGCCGACGCCGAGCGCCGCGAAGATGCCGGGAGCGCCGGTCGCGCCAAGCGCGAGGAGCAGGAGCGACGCCGAGACGAGCGTGAGGATCGTGACGCCGCTGATCGGGTTGTTCGACGAGCCGACGAGGCCCGCCATGTAGCCCGCCACGGCGCTGAAGAAGAACCCGGCGATGCCCATGAGCACCGTCGCCGCGAGGGTCTGGACGACGTCGCCCGTGAAGAAGTAGAACAACCCCGCGATCGGGACCGCGAGGACGAGGATCGCGACGCCGACGGCGCCGAGGGGCAGGTCGCGCTCCGTGCGCACCCGTTCCACGGCCCCGCCCGCGCGCAGTTCGCGCGTGCCCTGGAACGCGCGCGCGAGCGACGAGCGTACCTTCCAGAGCGTCCAGAGGCCGCCGACGATCATCGCGCCGCCGCCGATGAGACGGATCTTCCGCGACCAGATCCCCGCCGCGTACCCGAGAGGGTCGCCGGCGGCAGCGGTGTACGGCTCCGCGGGCGCAAGCGTCCCGAGCATGGGGAGCGCGAGGACGGCGAGGCCGCCGAGGACGACCGCGCCGACAGCCGCCCCGCCGAGCGAGGCCGCGGTCCCGCGCCTCTCGAGGACGCGCCAGCCGATCGCGCCGCCGAGCGCGGCGAAGACCGCCGCGAAGCCGCCGAGGCTCCCGACGGCCATCAGCAAGGGGATGACGACGAACCACCCGAACGCTCCCCCGGCGAGGAGCAGCGAGCCCACGCGCAGGCCGACGATGTAGCCGACCGCGACCAGGATGGGCGCGAGGTTCATCCCGGCGCCGAACACGGCGGAGCCGAGGCGCGCCGCGCCGTCGAGCGTCTCGCGCCACAGGCGCATGCCGAGCTGGAGGAAGCCGAACGCGGCGCCGAGCACGAGGCCCCCGAAGAGGATGCGGCTGCCCTGTCCACCTTGTTCCCCCGCCTTCAGCACTTCCGCGCACGCGACGCCCTCGGGGTACGCGAGCCGCGTCTCGACCACGAACGCGCGCCGAAGCGGCACCGTGAACAGGACTCCGAGGATGCCCCCGGCGAGCGCGACGAGCATCGTCTCGACGACGTGGACCTCGACCCAAAGAGGCGCCCCGTCCGCGTTCGTCACGATGAGGAGCGCGGGGATCGTGAAGATGAGCCCCGCCGCGACCGACTGGCCGCTCGCGGCGATCGTCTGCACGATGTTGTTCTCGAGGATGTTCGAGTTGCGGAAAAGCCGCAGGATCCCCATGCTCATGACGGCCGCGGGGATCGACGCGCTCACCGTGAGGCCGACGCGCAGCCCGACGTACATGTTCGCCGCGCCGAGCACCACCGCGAGGAGCACCCCGAGCGCGACCGCCTTCACCGTGATCTCGGGAAGGGAACGCTCGGCGGGGATGAACGGCTGCACGTCCCCGGGTCCGGCGGGCGCCGCCGTCGCGTCCATCGCGCCGCGCAACCCCCGAGCCGGAGATAAAGCAACGGGTCGGCCCGACTTCCCTCACAGCCGCCTGCGCAGGAGCTTCCAACCGGCCGCGAAGCGCTCGGGCTCGAGCCCGAAACCGACCCGCACGAAGCCCGGCGCCTCGACGTGCGTCCCCGGCACGACGAGGACACCGTCCTGCGTGAGCGCGGCCTTCGCGAACGCCTCGTCCTGCCCGCGCACAGGCACGACCGTCGCGACCCCAGCATCCGGCGCGACCCACCGCGGCGCCGCGTCCAGGTCGTGCCGGATCGTCGCGAGGTTCGTGCGACGGATGCCCTCGGATCGAGCGAGCAACGCGGCCCGCGCCCGCAACGCCGCGCGTGCGAACGCCTGCGTGGCCGTCGGCACCGGCCCGCTCGTCGCGAGCTTGAGGGCGAGCGCGGCCCGCGCGACCTCCGGCGGCGCGAGCAGCCACCCGAACCGCAGGCCGCCGAGGCCCTCGGCCTTCGTGAGCGAACCCGTCGCGAGGATGCGCGGGTGCACCGTGCGCGCCGAGCGCGCGGCGCCGCCCAGGCGCCGGAAGATCTCGTCGACGAGGAGCCACGCCCCGACCCGTCCGCACGCATCGGCGAGACGGCGGAGGTCTGCGTCCGGCACCACAGATCCCGTCGGGTTGTTCGGGCTCGTCACGACGACGAGCGCCGTTCCCGGCCGAAGCTCCGCCTCGACCGCGTCCACGTCGAGGCGCCACGCGTCCTCGACGCTCCGCGCGACCCGTACGACCCGCGCTGCGGCAAGCCGCGCGACCTCGCGCAGCGGCGGGTACGTCGGGGCCTCGACCACCACTGTCGCGCCGCCCGCGACGACGAACGTCGCGAGCCCGTCCGCCTCGCCCGCCCCCGCCGTCAGCACGACCTCGTCCGGCGACACGCCCTCCTCCCGCGCGACGTCCGCGACGAGCTCCGGATCGCCCGCGGGCTCGCCTGCGCCCCCCGACGCCGGCAGCGCCACGTCGCCGAGGAGAGACCACGGCGCCGACTCAACTCCGCTCCAGCATAGGGGATGAGGCGCCCGCCCCTCGTGCGCCGCGAGCCACTCCTCCAGCGGGTTCGCGACGACGAACATCGCCCGAGCAACCCGCCGTCACGCTTAAAGCGCGCCGGCCCGTTGCGCCCGCCCATGACCGGCGGGAAGCGGCGGCCGCTCGACGTGCTCAACCAATCCCTCAACAAGCGCGTCATCGTCCAACTGCGCGGCGGCCGCGAATACCGCGGCACCCTCGACGGCTACGACCACCCGCACATGAACCTCGTCGTCAAGGACGCCGAAGAGGTCACGCGCCTCGGCACCCCCGACGAGAAGACCACGCAACGCGCCCTCGTCATCATCCGCGGCGACTCGATCGTGTACGTGTCCCCGTGACGACGGCGGGACGCTAGCGGACGACCTAGCCGAGGGGACGCGATGCGCGGCACGCATGGGCTTTTGCGAATTCTGGGAATTCCTGCGACGGTCGGAAGGGACGCCCGCTCCGGGAGGGTAGCCATCCCTGCCCGGACAGCCCCGTCCGCGATCGATGCCATTCGTGCCAGCCACGGCGGCGCGCCCGTTCCTGCGCGCGACGGGAGGGCGCCCCTCCCATGACGGTCGGGCCTCTCTTCCTCGCCTCGGCCTCGCCTCGCCGCGTCGCGCTCCTCAAGGCGACCGGCCTCGACGTCATCCGTTTCCCGGTCGAGGTCGACGAGACGCCTCCCGCGGGGCCGCCGGGCGAGGTCGTCGTGGAGCTCGCCGTGCGCAAGGCGCGCGCGGCGGCCGGGCTGCTGGAGGAGGGCGTCATCCTCGCGGCGGACACGCTCGTGTTCTTCGAGGGGCGCATCGTCGGGAAGCCGGAGACGACTGCGAAGGCCATCGAGACGCTTCGAGCGCTCTCGGGTCGCTCGCACGAGGTGTGGACGGGCGTCGCGGTGGTACGGCTCGAGGACCGCGGGCTGTGGACGGGCGCGGAGCGGACGCTGGTCGAGTTCAAGGAGCTTCCCGAAGAGGCGATCCGCGCGTACGTGGAGACCGGGGAGCCGCTCGACAAGGCCGGGG
>DATDQL010000141.1:0-6865 GCA_035292305.1 Thermoplasmatota archaeon | reverse complement strand
TGGATCGAGCGCGTCGACGAGTTCCACCGCATCGAGCCCGTCTACATCGGCACGAAGGAGCAGCTCCTCGACCTGCGCGAGAAGATGAACGCGCGCTACAAGCACGTCTTCGACGACATCCTCGACCTCGAATGGCGCATGGCGTGGGTGACGCCGTTCTTCATGGCGCAGGAAGGGCGTCTCGGCCTGGCCGAGGAAGGCCCGAAGCACGAGCTCGGCACCATCGACTTCGAGGCGTGGATGCCGTACCGCGGGACGCGGGGCGAGAGCGAGTGGCTGGAATTCCAGAACCTCTCGATCGTCGGCGACAAGTACACCGACGCGTTCAACATCAAGGGGCAGAAGGCGGAGCTGTGGTCGGGCTGCTCGGGGATCGGGCTCGAGCGTTGGTCCGTGGCGTTCCTGGCTCAGAAAGGGCTCGACCCGGATGCGTGGCCGAAGGGGTTCCGGAAGTGGCTGCCAGAGCTGCCGAAGGCGTTCCAGTTCCTCTGAGCGATCGGGGTCCGTGTGGATCTTCGCTTTCCGCCGGCGCTTTTTCGGCGCGAGCGCAGCGAGCGCCCGAGCGGCGAGCGCAGTGAGCCGCGAGGGTCGGGGCCGGAGGCGCGAGCGGAGCGAGCGCCGGAGCGCCCCGACCGAAAAAGGGCCGTTACAGAACCTGAGCATCGTCGGCGACAAGTACGCGAGCGCGTTCAACATCAAGGGGCAGAAGGCGGAGCTGTGGTCGGGCTGCTCGGGGATCGGGCTCGAGCGCTGGTCCGTGGCGTTCCTGGCTCAGAAAGGGCTCGACCCGGAAGCGTGGCCGAAGGGGTTCCGGAAGTGGCTGCCAGAGCTGCCGAAGGCGTTCCAGTTCCTCTGACGCGCCAACGGCGCCACGGGGGGCAAGGACGCCAAGACACGGACCGTGCCCCGCGGACCGAGACTTGAAGCGCGGCCGCCCCCATGGATGGCCGTGGAACCGGATGCCCGCCTCGCGAAGAAGCGCCGCGAGGCCGCCCACCTCGCGGCGCTCCCTCCGGACGCCACCTTGGAGATGGGCTTCAGCATGATCCGCTTCGCGAGACGCTTCGCGGAGGCCGCCGACCGTGCGCGAGTTTGAGGACGTCGCGATCGCATTCGATCGCGCTTGTCGCGCCGCGCGCGTGCCGTACGCCTTCGTGGGCGGCATGGCGGTGCTCGCGTGGGGCCAGCCGCGGACGACGTCCGACATCGATGCACTCCTCGCGGTCGAGCTCGCGCAGGTGCCCACGATGTCGGCCGCGCTCGCGGGCGAAGGACTTCGGGGCTCGGAGGCGGACTTCCGTGACGCGTTCGCGGACCGAAGCCACGTGAGCGTGTTCGACGAGCGCTCGGCGTTCCACGTCGACGTGAAGATCGCATTCCGCGAGGACGAGCGGCGGCAGGTCGCAGACGCGGTCGACGTTCCCTTCCGAGGCGCCGCCCTCCGCGTCGCGCGCCCCGAGGACACGGTCGCGTTCAAGCTCCTCTATGGCACGCCGCAGGACCTGGCCGACGCGCGCTCCATCCTCGTGCGGCAAGTGAAACGCCTTGACGAGGCGCGGCTGCGGGGGCTCGCGCGGCGGCTCGGCGTCGAGGAAGCGCTCGAGCGGGCGCTGGACGAGGCGCCGGGCGGGTGAGGGTTCGCGTCCATCACGACGGGGCCGTCTGCGCGAGGCAACGCGACGATAGGCTTTTGTGGGCCGGCGCCGGGTCGTCCGAAGGCAGTGACGATGCGGTCGGGATCCGTGGCGAAGTGTGCGGCGCTCGGCGCGTGCGCCGTCGCTCTACTTCCGCTCGCCGCCGCGGACGCCTGGCTCCAGAGCGGCCACGACGCGGCGCGGACCGCGTTCTCGACGGACGCCGGCCCGGCGTGGGACGATGTCGCCTTCACGATTCCCCTTCTCGCGCCGGGCGAGGCGACCGAGGGGACGCCGAACGTGTTCGTGCGCGGCCGCACGGCGTACGTCGACCTCTCCCTCGACGACGGGACGACGAAGGCCACGCGGGACACGCCCGACACCGCGCGGGACGTTCTCCTCCGCGTCGACCTTGATACGATGGCCGTGCGGCGGGAGCTCGAGCCCGAAGGACAGATGGGCATCGTCGCCATGGACGATGCCCGCATCTACATCGAGTACTACGGGCGAGTCGATGCGTACGAGCTCGACGGCGGGGAGCTCCTTTGGACGTGGGAGCCCCCGCGAGGCCCCGGCATCGGACTCACGAGCTGCACCGCCCCAGCCATCCTCCCCGAAGCGGTCGTCCTCGGGTGCGATCAGGCAGCTCCAGCGTCGTCGGCCTTGTTCATCCTCCCGCTGTCCTCCTTCGTCGTCCGCCTCGATCCCGAGAGCGGCGAGGAGCGATGGCGGTGGCAGCGACCGTCGGTTGCCGCCGCCCCCGCCTCGGGCGACGTACCGTTCACGAACGGGATCGCAGTCGTCGAGGACACCGTGATCGCGGTCATCACGGAGAACGGCGCGCGGCCTTCGGCGCGTGTCGACCGCCTCTTCGCCCTCGACCTCGCCGACGGGACGCTACGATGGACCGCGGACAACGACGCGACGAACGCAGTGTACGGCGTGACGACCGATGCCGCGGCCGAGAGCACGAGGCTGCCCGGGACGCCGGTCGCCGGCCGCGGCACGTCGCTCTACGCGAAGGGCGACGACCTGCGGCGCTACGACGTGACGGACGGCACCCTCCTCGGGACGGCGTCCTTCGGGTCCCCGCCGCTGTCCGCCGCGCAAGCCTCCTCGATCGCCATCGCAGAGGGCCGTGTCCTCGCCTCGACCGAGACGACGCTGCGCAGCTTCGACCCGGTCACGCTCGATGCTCAGTGGGATCTCTCCGTCGCAGCCCCCGAGTTCTTCGATTGGCGCGTGCTGGCGGCCGCGCGGGACGCTGCCTACGCCACGACGTACACTGTCGACGATCCAAGCCAGGTCTTCCTGGGAACCTTCGCGAAGACGGCCGTGCTCGCCGCGGACCTCGGGACCGGCGTGCTGCGGTGGCGGCACGAGTTCGACGGCGGCATCAACTATGCCCTCGGCGACGGCACCCTCGTCGCCGTCACGCGCAGCGGGAACCTCACCGTCCTCGGCGCGTCCGCGGCGTCGATCCGCGTCGCGGCGACCGTTTCGGACGTCCACCCGGCCCCCGGCGAGCCCACGCGGGTCGACCTTGCCGACACGGGGCCGGGCGCCCTCGGCCCCGCGACCTCCTTCCTGGCGGACTGGGGCGACGGCACGGTCTCGGAGTGGCAGGAGTCGCCCGTCCTCGCGCACGCCTACGCCGAACCCGGCGACGTCACCGCCCGCCTCCAGGCCCGCAACGACGCCGGTCAGACAGCCTCCGAGTTCGTCACCTTCCACGTCGGTGCCGAGCCGCCGAACCTCGTCTCCGTCGCGTTCTCCCCCGAGAACCAGGAGCGGACGTTCTTCCTCCTCGGCCTTGCCCTCACCGGCGCGGGCGCGCTCTTCGGCGTCACGCGCGTGGGCGCCAAGCGGCGCCGCCTCGCGCGCGAGCTCGCCGCGATCGACAAGGTCCACGCCGCGACGCGGCACGATCCTCCCGCGTGTGACAAGGCGCTCGCGGAGCGCAAGGCGCACGCGCGCGGCCTTCTCGTGGATGCGAAGATCGACGAGGCCCAGTTCGCGCTCCTCGAGCGCCGCATCGACGAGCTCGCGCGGGACCTTCGCCTCGCCGCGCTCGACGAACGCTTCCAGTTCCTGCCCCTCGGCATGGTGCGGCAGCTGCACGAGATGCTCGCCGACGGCCGCGTCACGGAGTGGGAGCGCGAGCACTTCGAGACCGCGCTCGAACGCGAACGCACGATGAGCGACGAGCAGAAGGCTAACGTGCGCGCGCTCGTCGAGGAATGGTTCGCGAGGGACGCGGGCGACGGAGCGGGCGACCCCGGCCGCGGCGCGAAATAAGCGCGTAGCCGGTTAGGACCGCTTCGCCCGCTTCGCGATCTCGCGATCGAACGTCAGCGGCGGCGCCCGCTCCTTCGCGCACCACGCCACGACGAACGCATCCAGCAGGCTGAGCGCCCCGCCTGCGGCTTCGTATTCCGACCAGGCCGCCGCGATGACGCCGGAAGGAGATCCCTCGACCCGGAGATGGGGCAGGTGTCGCATCGCCTTCGCCGTCTTCGAAGCGAGCGGGAACCCGTGCCGGAGCTGGAGCAGCGCGACGGTCTCCGCGAACACCTCCGAGGGGACGACGATCGGGTCCGCATCCTCGAGCGCCGCGCGGGCCCGCTCGTGGTGCGCGTCCTCCGCGACGACGGCCGCGTAGAGCGCGGACGTGTCCGCGATCCTCATCGCCGGCCGCCGTAGAGGTACTCGTCGTGCCTCTCGCTCACGTCGGAGACCGAGTCGTGCAGGATCGGCACCCCGGCGAGCGAGATCCTCTTCCGGCGCTTCCCTTTCGCGACCTTCCGTACTTCGATGTCGACGGCGTCGCCTTCCTTGATGCCCAGCCGGTCGAGCTCGCGCTTCGGGAGCCGGACCGCGAGCCCGTTCCCCCATCGCTTGACCTCGGCGTCCATGTGTATACGTGAGGCGTGTATACGCTTCAAGGTTCTCCCGAAGTGACGGCTTCCCGGGGGCGTGCACAGCCCGAGGTCGCGCGGCCGGGGTCCCTCGCGGCAGGTGACAATGTCACCTGACCACCGGCCGGCCTGTCAGGTGGCATTGTCACCTGCCCGGTTTGCGCGCTCCGCGCACCCGAAGGTTTTTGACCCCCCGGGCGGCCTCGGGTCGTCGGTAGGCGTGGGAGCAAGAGGCTGGCGACGGGCGCAGGCAGCAGCGATGCTTCTGATAGCGCTCAGCCTGGCCGCTCCGCTCGCGAGCGCCGCGCCGTGGCTGCAGTACGGGTACGACGCGGCGCGGACCGGGGCCACGCTCGACCCGGGCCCGTCCTGGGCCGACGTCGCGTTCCGTGTCCCGGTCGCGGAGGGCTTCTGGTGCTGCAGTGCTTCGGCCCCGCTCGTCGTCGAAGGGTCGGTGTACGTTCTCGGCCTCGACTTGCCGCGCGCGACGGTAATCCACCGCGTGGACCTCGTGACCGCCGAGGTCTCCACGTTCGCCGAGGTCCCGCTCGTGGACCAGCTCCCACCCGTGCCGGACCCGCGCGGGGGCGAGCCCGTCCGCTCCCTGACCGGCCCGGCCTGGCTCGGGAGCGACGGAGATCGCCTCTTCGCCACAGGCGACGAGCGGGTCGTGTCGTTCGACCTCGCGACCGGGACCGAGCTTTGGACCGCGCGCATCCCTCCGATGGCCGGCACCGACCCGCCGGTCACGAACTGTCAAGCTCCTGCGATCGAAACCGGCAAGCTCTACCTCGCGTGCCAGCAAGGCGGGGACGCGGTCTTCGACAACATCGTCGCCCTCGTGGTACGGATCGACGCGACGAGCGGGACCGTCGAGTGGGCCTGGCTCGCGGACGCCACAGACACCGCAGATCTCTCCGTGACCTGCGAAGAAGGCATCCCTGCGCCTGCGTGCCGGGACGTGGCGGTCATCCGGCAGGTCGATCCGGTCAGCGTCCTCGGTCCGTACGCTGTCGTCAAGGTGTACGACGCGAGCGGCGGGTCGACGGGCGTCGCGACCTTCGTCCTCGACAAGGAAACGGGTTCCGAGGCCGGCGGTCGCTTCTCGCCACCCCCGCTCGATCCTGCGAATCCACCGGTCAACTTCCGACCGAGGAACTGCCGCCTCGACAGCGGCACGAACGTCTGTACCTCCGGGCTCGGGGGGAGCCCCGTTCCCACGGGCACCGAGTCGGAGATCGTGCTCAAGCACGGTCGATTCGTCTACGGCGTCGACCCGGTCGCTGCAGAGCCGACGTGGCAGTTCGACGTCGGCGCCGAGACGCGTAATCCAGGATACTTCGAGGCCCGCACGTTCGCCTTCGACGGGAGACGGACCTACGTCGCGACGGTGACGTCCCTCCACGCGGTCGAGGGAGGGACGGAGCCCGCGGGGTGGCCGATCCGGCCTCTCACCCAAGACGAGTACTGGGTCGACAACCTCGTCCTCACGCCCACCACGCTCTTCGCGAAGAGTCTGGCGCGGAACAACACCGAGACGCTCAGGGCCTTCGACCCGGTCACCGGGACCGCACTTTGGACCCACGAGTTCCCGAAGCCGACGGAATCGCTATCCGTGCTCGGGACCGGCGTGGCTTCCCGCTCGGACTTCTCCGACCAGGGCTCCTTCTCGGTAGGGTCGGGAGTCATCGTCTACGTCGAGGGGAACGGGAACGTGACCGTCCTCGGTCGCACCGACGCCTCCCTCGCCCCGTCGCTCGACCTCGGCACAGACTACCCCGCCGTCGGCCGCGACGTCACCGTCGACCTTTCGTCTACGCGCCCCGGCCTCTTCGGCTCCGCGACCTCGTTCCGCGCAGACTGGGGCGACGGCACGGTCACGGGTTGGCAACCGTCGCCCGTCCTTACGCACGCCTACAACGCCTCCGGCGACCGCACGGCCCGATTCTTCGCCGCGAACGACGCGAACCAGACCGCTTCGGTCGTGCATGTGTTCCACGTCGGCGGCACGCGGCCGAACGTGATCGCCAAGGCGTTCGACTCGGAGCACCAGAACGCCACCTTCTTCGTCCTCGGTCTCACCGGCACGGCGATCGGCGGCGCGTTCGGCCTCACGCGGCTCACCGCGCGGCGGCGACGGCTCGCGCGCGAGCTGCGGCTCATCGACGCCGCCTTCGATCGCACGAAGAAAGACGTCCGCGACTGCGAGGCCGCCCTCGCCGAGCGCAAGGCGCACTGCCGCGGCCTGCTGCTCGACGGCAAGTTCGACGAGACGCAGTTCGCCGTCATCGAACGGCACGTGGAGGACCTCGC
>DATDQL010000140.1:0-6922 GCA_035292305.1 Thermoplasmatota archaeon | reverse complement strand
GCGCCCGCGGACGTGGACGTCGCCCGCGCCCTCGAGGCGCTGAAACCGCCCGCGCGGGCGGCGCCCGTCGTGCTCGCGCGGCGCGCGGGCTACCGGCGGCGCGCGCGGGCCGGCGCGTTCCGCAGCGCGGCGGCGCTCGTCGTCCTCGTCGCGCTCGCCGCGGGCGTGTGGGCGCTCGCAGGGAGCGAACAGGCGGAGTTCCTGGGCGAGTACGCGGAAGGGCGCGCGGAGCCGACGACCGAGTCCGATGCGGCAACGATCCTCGTGCCTCAGGGTCTCGACCGGGTGTACGTCGTCGTGCAGCCGCTCGTCCGAAGCGACGGGACGCTCACGATCTCCGTGCTGGGGCCGCGCAGCGAAGTGCTCTACCAGAAGACGTTCGTCCGCGGCGACCTCGCGTACGACGACGCGAACCTCGAAGCGCCACCTGGGGAGTGGACGCTGGTCGTGGACTACCGCGACGTCGTGGCGAACGTGCGGGTGAAGCTGACGGGCGTGCGCGAGGCCTGACCGAGCGCCGCGCCCGCTGGGGGAAAACGTCATGAGTCCGAGCCCCCTCGCGGACGCCGTGGAAGTGAAGGTCCTCCTCTTCGCCGCTCCGCGCGAGGCCGCGGGCCGCCGGGAGGTCCGCGTCCGCGTCGCCGACCGCGCGACGGCGCGCGACGTTCTCGACGCGCTCGTACTCCTCCACCCCGAGCTCGCCCGCTGGCGCGGCACCGCCGCGATCGCGGTGAACCGCCGCGTCGCTGCGGAAGGCGCGCCGGTGTCGGCGGGGGACGAGGTAGCCCTGCTCCCGCCCGTGTCGGGCGGCAGCAGCGGTGTCTCGCGTCCGGCTCGTCGAGCGGACCTCACGGACCGCCCGCTCGACGTCGCCGCGGCCCTGGCGGCGGCCGACCACACGGGCGCCGGCGCCGCGGTCTGCTTCCTCGGGCTCGTGCGCTCGCCCGCCGCCGAGGGCCCCGTCGAACGGCTCGAGTTCGAGGCCTACGAGGCGATGGCGCGCGCGGAGCTCGCCGACGTCGCCGCGCGGGCGTGCGCGAAGTTCGGGCTCGTCGACGCGCGCATCGTCCACCGTGTCGGCACCGTCGCGGCCGGCGAGCCCGTCGTCCTCGTCGTCGTCACCGCGGCGCACCGGACGGAGGCGTTCGGCGCGGCGGCGTGGGTCATGGACGAGCTCAAGACCATCGTCCCGATCTGGAAGAAGGAGATCGGGCCCTGGGGCGGACGCTGGGTCAAGGATCCCCCCGCAGGCGAGCAAGCGAGGTCCGGCCCGTGACGATGGTCGAGGTCGGAGGCAAGCCCGTCGTGCGCCGCGAGGCCGAGGCCGAGGGGCGCCTCGCTCTGCGTCCCGACACCGTCGAGCGGATCCGCGACGGCAAGGTCGCGAAGGGCGATCCCCTCGCGACCGCGAAGGCCGCCGGCGTCCTCGCGGCGAAGCGCGTTCCCGATCTCCTCCCGTTCTGCCATCCGCTGCCGCTCACGGGGTGCGACGTGGACGTCCGCACCGACGGTGACGGGGTCCACGTGCGGACGCGCGTGTCCACGGACGGGAAGACCGGCGTCGAGATGGAAGCGCTCACCGCGGCCGCGGTCGCGCTCCTCACCGTGTGGGACATGGTGAAGGAATACGAGAAGGACGCCGTGGGGCAGTACCCGGCGACGTCCATCGAGGGCGTCCGGGTCGTGCGCAAGGAGAAAGGTCGATGAGCCACGCGCAGGGCGCGAGCCATCCGCACGCCGAGGCCGCGCGCCGCAGCGCGCGCTGCGCCGTGCTCACGGTAAGCGACACGCGCGGTCCGTCGGACGACGCAGGCGGGGCAGCCGTCGACGCGGAGCTTCGCAAGGGCGGCCACGCCGTCGTCGCCCGCGCGTGGTGCCGCGACGACGCGGTGGAGATCCGTCGCCACGCCGTCGAGCTCCTCGCGCGCGACGACGTCGACGCGCTCGTGGCGACCGGCGGCACGGGGCTCGCGCCACGCGACGTGACGCCGGAAGCGTTCGCGCCCCTCCTTGAGAAGGCGCTCCCGGGGTTCGGCGAGGCGTTCCGCCGCGAGAGCGACGCGGAGGTCGGCGGCGCCGCGTGGCTCAGCCGCGCCGGCGCCGGCGTCGCGGACGGACGACTGGTCGCGTGGCTCCCCGGCTCGCCGAAGGGCGCAGCGCTCGGCGCGCGGCTCCTCGCGGAGCAGCTCGGTCACGTGGTCGCGCTCCTGCGCGGCTGAGCACCATCGGTACTTGGCGTCAGCCGCGTTGTGGTCGACCGCCCTCCGACAGCCGCTTGAAGGCCACGAATTCCACGAGGCGTCACGAACTCCACGAATCCGCCCGGGGGTTGGTGATGTTCGTGAAGATTCGTCGTCTTCGTGGACCTGTGGCGCGACGGCCAACCACAACAACGCCGCGATGCTCAGCCGCTCGGCGGCGGCTCCGCGGCGCGCGCGGTCATCTTCACGCTGAACACGAGCGTCTTCCCGCCGAGCGGGTGGGGGTTCGGCGTGTCGATGAGAATGAGCTCGTCGCCGACCTCGCGCACCGTGAACGTCGTAGGCGGCTGCTGCGGGTTCGCCTGGTGCTGGTACGTGAAACCGGGCGCGACCTCGTGGCGCAGGACCACGTGCGTCGCGTTCAGGCCCACGACGGCCGTAAGGTCCGTCCACGGGTCGAAGTACGTGAACATCTCGCCGACCTCGGTCGTCGGCGTGGTCCGGAACGTGACCTGGTTCGACGTGACGGCCGCGACCTCGCTGCCTTCGGGCCAGAAGGGGTAGAGCGTGTACTTCTCCCCGGGCGTGAGCTCGAAGCGGTACCGTACCGACTGGTCGTCGATCGAGACGATGCGGGCCTTGTACGAATTGAACTCGTCCCGCACGTCGAACTGCTCGTCAGCCTCGTAGGTCGCGGGGTCGCCCTGGCCGCTTTGCGTGATGAGCTGGTCGAACTGCCGGCGCGGCATGCCGCGCTCCTGCAGCGGGGCGCGGTGGTCGCGCTCGATCTCGACGACGCGCGGGATCGTGTCCTCGCGCGTCGCGTTCCCGTAGCCGCCATCGGGCGCGACCGTGACCGTGCGGCTCTCCCCTTCGTGCATCCCGAGGATGCCCTGCGCGAGTCCGACCACGACGTTCGAGCCTGGCCCGGCGCGCATGCCGAAGTCTGCCCAGACGTCGTGCGCGACGTAGTCCGGCGTCTTCGCCCAAGGGCCGATCCCGACCTCGCGCACGTTCGTGTCGAACACCGTGCCGTCCTCGAAGCGCCCGACGTACGCGAACATGCCACCCTCTCCGGGGCGGATGCCGCCGCCGGCGGCGAGCACCTCGACGTCGAGGCTGAGCTGCCCGAGACCGCTCCCGTCCGCGCCCACGGCGGAGATCGCGACCTGGTGTTCGCCCGGGCGCGCGGTCGTCGGAACGTCGAGGTCGAGGAAGCCGGCGACCTGGCCGAACGACGGCGCGAGGACCGTCGCTGGAGCGGGCTCGATGCCGAGGCCCCCGTCGTCCTCGACGCGGAGCGTGACGAGCTCCTCCGCGGAGCCCGTGTTCAGGAGCGTGTAGGGGACGGTGAAGCGTTCCCCGGCCGACACCGCGTACGCGTCGTCCGGCGTCGCGAGGTCCACCGCGCGCACCGAGAGGTACTCGTACGACGCCCAGACCGCTCCGCCGATGACGAGGCAGAACGCGAGGAAGGCCACGACGCGCAGCCCCAGGTCACGCATGCGCGCGCGAGCCCGCGCGGGCTCAAAAGGCTTCCCTTGCCCCGGCGGCCGGGGGGGCGCCGAGGCATTCATGGCACGGTCGCGCCTACGCGCGAGCGTGCCAGCGATCGTCGTCGTCGGTGCCCAATGGGGCGACGAGGGGAAGGGCAAGGTCACGGACGTCCTCGCGAAGGACGTCGACGTCGTCGCCCGCTACCAGGGGGGCGCGAACGCGGGCCACACCGTGCAGGTCGCGGGGAGGACCTTCAAGTTCAACCTGCTCCCCTCCGGCGTCGTCCAGCCCGGCAAGACGAACGTGCTCGGCAACGGTCTCGTCGTCGACCCGAAGGCGCTCCTCGAGGAGATGCGCGCGCTCGAGGCGGCCGGGCTCTCGACGGACGGCATCCGCGTCTCCGACCGCGCGCACGTCATCCTCCCGTACCACCGCGACCTCGACGCCGCGAGCGAGTCCGGCACGGGCGCGATCGGCACGACGAGGAAGGGCATCGGCCCCGCGTACCAGGACAAGGCTGGGCGCGTCGGGATCCGCATGGCCGACCTCCTCGACCGCGCGCGTCTACGCAACCTCCTCGCCGCGGCGCTCCCCGAGAAGGAAGCGGTCGCCGCGTTCCGCACGGGGTCGGCGACAAGGTACGACCTCGACGCGCTCGTCGAGGAGTACGCCGGCTACGGGGAACGCCTCCGCGCGCACGTGGCCGACACGGTCGAGCTCCTTAACCGCGCGCACGCCGACGGCAAGCACATCCTCCTCGAAGGCGCGCAGGGCACGTTCCTCGACATCGACCACGGGACGTATCCCTACGTCACGAGCTCGAACACGACCGCCGGCGGCGCGTGTGCGGGAAGCGGGCTCGCGCCCACAGCGATCACGGAGGTCATCGGCATCGTGAAGGCGTACACGACGCGCGTCGGTGCAGGGCCGTTCCCGACGGAGCTCTCGTACGACACGCCTGAAGGCAGGCACCTGACGGACGCGGGCGCCGAGTTCGGCACCGTCACCGGACGTCGGCGCCGCGTCGGCTGGCTCGACCTCGTGCTGCTGCGAAGAGCGACGATGCTCAACGGCTTCACCGCGATCGCGATCACCAAGCTCGACGTCCTCGGCGGCCTCCCGAAGGTGCGCGTCTGCACCGCGTACCGCATCGACGGCGCGGAGACGCGACGCTTCCCGAGCGACTCGGAGGCGTTCGGCCGCGCGGAGCCCGTGTACCGCGAGTTCCCCGGCTTCCCGGCGCTCGGCAAGGCGGACGTCGAAGCCGCGGCGAAGGGCGGAGTGAGCGCGCTCCCGAAGGCCGCCCGCGACGTCCTCGACTTCGTCGAGGAGACGCTCGACGTCCCGATCGACCTCGTGAGCGTCGGCCCCGGACGCGAGGCCACGGTCAGCGCGAGGTGATACGCGCCCCGCGCTTGGCGGGCGCCAACAGTCGTTGGCAGGCTCCTCATGGGCATCGGGCGGCTTCGGCGGCCCGAGCACCATGCGTTCCAAGTCCCTGCTCTTCGCAACGGGTCTGATCCTGACCGCCTTCGCCTTCCCCGCGGCGGAGGCGGGAGACGACTGCCGCGACGGCGCGTACGCGACGATCTCCGGCGCGAGCGCCGACGGCGTCGCGCTTCAGCTCAACGGCCAGACGTTCGAGCTCGCGAGAAAGCTCCTCGCGCTCACGATCTCCGGCGACGGCTACATCGAGGTCGACGTCACGTTCCGCTGCATCGAGGTCTACCACTTCACCGCGACGAAGACAGGCGCCATCTCGGGTACGGTCACGACCGTGGACGACTGGCAATACCCCGCCTGCGGGAGCGGCGTGACCACGTACCAGCTCCCGGTCGGTCTCGACCTCGTCGACTACCACCTCACCCTCGACTGGACCGGGTGCGACGGCAGCGCCGGGCACGAGGAGCGCGACATCACGGTCGTCGACCCGCCGGTGACGGGATACCTGCCGTGAGACGGCCCGACATCCGCCCCGTGGGCGCAGGGGGCCGGGCTTCGGCCCTGGACTCGCTCACCGCGGCCTCGCCTGTCTCTGCGGGGGGCGACGCCCCCCTCGGCGACACCCATCGCGAGTCCGTATTCACCCCCGAGCCGGACAAGCGAGCGGTGATGGTGGTTCTAGAGGAGGCGGACCTCCACCGGTCGGGGGAGGCACCGGTCGTCCATGCGGAGGATCCTGGTCGGACTGGTCGCGGCGGCCTTCATCATCCCGTCCCTCGCGGCCGCGTATTCGACGCCGTCCGTTCGCGCGACCGAGACCTTGGTCGAGGGCCACACCGTGTTCAGCGTCGTCCAGACCGAGGTCTGCGTGCGCAAGCGGCCGGACGGCAAGGTCGACGAGGTCCCGTGCCCGCCCGTCGGGCCGCTCGGCGACAACAGGACTTCGGTCTCGCTCTCGGTGAACGTCACCGTCCAGCGCCTCGGTACAGCCGTGGCAGTGCTCGTGCGCGACCGGCTGAAGCACGTCACCCCTGCGCCAGTGAACGCGTGCGCGACGAACCGCGACACCGTGGTCACGCTCCTCTACGAGTTGCCGGGTGTCCTGTGGTTCAACGACCAGTTCCTTGTCGGCGACGACCTCGACATCGTCGAGGCTGACGTGGACGCGAACGTCGACGTGTGCCGGAAGCACAGGGACGTGACGCTCGCAGCCGCGAACGCGTGGCGGTACCCGTGCGGAGGGTGGGTCGTCGCGACCCAGGCGGGGAACCCGGATCCGCGGACGGTCCCGACCGCGCTCTGGGTCTACCAGGAGAGCTACCTCGTCACCGATCCGAACGACCGCGCTTGGCACGTCGACAAGTACCAGGCGCTGAATCCGCTGTTCCAGGTCGGTCCCCCCTCGACGTTCGTGCAGGAATCGTTCCCCCTTCCGGACGGCTCGACGGCGAACGTCACCGTGTACGCGGCGCCGCCGGTCGGCTACAGCTTCGTGCCTCCGTTCTACTCGCTCTGGGTCGTGCCGATCCTCGACAACGCGGTCGTCGATCCTGGAGCGGCATCCGGCGCAAACTGCACGCCGATCGTCGACGTCGCGACGGCCGGTCCTGCGTACCCGCTCAAGGCGAAGTACAACGCTGTCCTCTTCTTCTTCTTCGAGGACCTCACTCCGAGCGGCGCGAAGGACCACGGCACAGGCGGGGCGCATGACGCGACCGACGTGTCGTTCTGCGACGTGGGCACGGAGTGGACGTGCCCTGCGGCGGGCGGCCGCGCCGAGG
>DATDQL010000139.1:0-2894 GCA_035292305.1 Thermoplasmatota archaeon | reverse complement strand
GGCCCGAGCCGTTCGAGGAGGAACGCGAGGTCGCCGGCGCTCTTCGCGCGTCGCGCGGCCGCGGTCGCCTGCAGGTCGTCCTCGAGCTCGGCGATGGCCTCGGGGCGCAACCGCCCCACCGACGCGGCGGTGCCCAGGACGGCGCGGATCGTGTCCGTGCCGAGCGCCGCGTACACGGCGCCCTTGCCGACCGCGTGGTCAGGCTCGTACAGGTACGCGCCGACGAACTGGAACATGAGGCTCGCGGCGAACGGGCTCGGCGAATCCGTATCCACGCTCACGGTGCGGACCTCCCCCGCGCGCATCGCGGCGAGCGCGGAGCGGAGCCCGTCGAGGTCGAGGTGCTCGCGCACCGCGTCGCGGTACGCCTCGACCGTGAGCGGGAACTCCGGGAACGGCCTCATGGCTTGTTGGAGGTCTCGCGCGCGCAGTCGTTGCAGCCAGAACGGGCGACGCTTCCCGGGCGAACGCGGGAGCACGAGAGCGCGTTCCGCCGCCTCGCGGAAGCGCGCCTGGAAGAGCGGGGAAGCGGGCAGCTCCTCGAGGAACGCGCGCTCCGTCTCGGCCTCGCCGAGGCCGTCGAGGAGGCCGCGCGGGAAGTCGACCTCAGGGTCCGGCATGCGGAGGAGGATCCCCGCGTCGCCGGCGACGACCTGCGGGAGGATTCCCGTCGCGTCGCGCACGCGGCGCGCGAGGGCGAGCGCGAGGGCCGTGTTCACCCGGCCTCCGAAGGACGCGTGCACCACGAGGCGCGGGTCGCCGACCTCGTCCCGGAAACGCTCCTCGACGATGGTCGCGTCGTCGGGCACGACGCCCGTGGACTCGCGCTGCTCCCGGAGGTGCTCGAGGACGTTCCACGCCGCGGCGGCGTCGAGCGGCGCGGTCTCCGCGAGCTTCTCCTCGCCGCGCGGGTCGTCGAGGAGCGCCGCGGCCTCTCGCTTGAACGCGCCGACCGCGAGCGCGAGCGCGTACGGGCGGTGCGTCGCCTCGCCACGCCAGAACGGCATCTTCGGGAGTTCCGAGCCGACCGCCGCGGCGACGACGACACGGTCCTTGTCGATCGAGAGGATCCGCCACGCGGACGACCCGAGCAGGAACGCGTCGCCGACGCGGGACTCGTACACGAACTCCTCGTCGAGCTCGCCGATCTTCGTGCGCGCGTCCTCGAGGTAGACGCCGTAGAGGCCGCGGTCGGGGATGACGCCGCCGGAGGCGAGCGCCACGAGACGCGCGCCCGGCAGGGGCGAGAGCACGCCGGTCGCGCGGTTCCACGCGAGGCGTGGCCTCAACGCGCGGAACGCCTCCGCCGGGTAGCGCCCCGCGAGCATCTCGAGCACCTCGTCGAACGTCGAGCGCGGCAGCGCGTGGTACGGGTACGCGCGCCGCGCGAGCGCGAAGAGCGAGTCCGCCGTGCGCTCCTCTGCGACGACCGAGGCGACGATCTGCTGCGCGAGAACGTCGAGGGCGTTCTGCGGCACGGTCGTCGACTCGACGTCGCCCTCGAGCGAACGCGCCGCGACGACCGCGGACTCGAGAAGGTCCTCCCGGTGCGTCGGGAGGAAACGTCCGCGCGATACCTCGCCGACCATGTGCCCGCTTCGGCCGACGCGTTGCAGGCATCGAGCGACGCTGCCGGGCGATTGCAGGAGCACGACCAGGTCGATGCTGCCCACGTCGATGCCGAGCTCGAGCGAGGAGGTCGCGACGAGGCACCGCAGCTTCCCCGCCTTGAGCGCCTCCTCGATCTCCTTGCGCCGCTCCTTCGCCATCGAGCCGTGATGGGCCTTCGCGAAGGACGGCGCGTCCTCCACGCCTGCGGCCTCCGCCATGTCCGCGAGCCGCGCGGCCACGCGCTCGGCGAGCCTCCGGTTGTTCGCGAAGACGAGCGTCGTGCGGTGCGCCTTCACGTAGGCGAAGAGGCGGTCGAAGAGGCCCGGCCAGATCGTGCCCTCCGGCAGCTCCGTCATGTCCGGCACCGGCGCGCTCACGAGCAGGTCGTAGACCTTCGGCCGGTGCGCCTCGACGATCGTGACGGGGCGCGGCGCACCCTCGCGCGCGCCGCCGAGGAAGCGCGCGATCTCGGAGAGGGGACGCTGCGTCGCGCTGAGCCCGACGCGCGTCGGCTCCCGTTCCGTGATCTCGCACAGGCGCTCGAGCGACAGCGCGAGGTGCACCCCGCGCTTCCCGCCCGCGACCGCGTGGATCTCGTCCACGATCACGTGCCGCACGTTCCGCATCGCCTCGCGCCCGGTTCCGGACGTGAGCAGGACGTAGAGCGACTCCGGCGTCGTGATGAGCACGTGCGGCGGGTCCTTCGCCATCTTCTGCCTCGCCGCCTGCGGCGTGTCGCCCGTGCGCACCGCCGTGCGGATGTAGGGTGGCTCGAGGCCGAGCTCGCGCGCGGTCTCCGCGATGCCGCCGAGCGGGACCTCGAGGTTGCGGTGGATATCGTGGTTCAGCGCCTTGAGGGGCGAGATGTAGAGCGTGTGCACGCCGGGCGGGCCGTCCGGCGCCGTCTCCGCCCCTCGCACGAGCTCGTCGAGCGCGACGAGGAACGCGGCGAGCGTCTTCCCCGACCCCGTCGGCGAGAGGAGGAGCGTGTTCTCCCCGCGCGCGATGGGCGGCCAGCCCTGGATCTGAGGCGCCGTCGGGCCCGCGGGGAACGCCTTGCGGAACCACGCAGCCACCGCAGGGTGGAAGAGTTCGAGCACGTCGGAGGCCAAGGTCCGCGAGATAGGGCGTGGCGGACTCTTGAGGATAGCGGGCCAGGGCTCGGGCGGGCCGGGGCGCGGGGCGGGCACGGGCTGAGGCCCGGGCTCGCAAGGGCGGGGGCCGGGGAGGGCCAGGACGAAAGGGCGAGGCCACGACCGAGCGCGCCCGCCCGAGCCCGGGCC